>CAZYXR010000036.1:0-5795 GCA_964650845.1 uncultured Chitinophagaceae bacterium | reverse complement strand
TTCCAATACTTGTAGCTACTGCAACATAACCATGAGGTGTTCTTACTGGCTGCACCGTAATCGGGCTTAATCCTGATTGCAAATATGTGCCATCAATATCATACCATTGAATATTGAATACACCTGAACTGAACACCGGAGAAATGGTTACCGACATACCGCGACAGATTGTGTCGGCACTTACCGAAACATCCAATGTTGGAGCTTGATTCACCACAATATTTACAGTTGCAGTGTTAGTACATCCATTTGCATCAGTATAGGTGTAAGTGATAGTGTTATTACCAATATTACCTAAACCAGGATTGAATTGTCCATTTGCTTGGCTGTATCCTGGGCCAGTAAATGTTCCACCTGCCGGAGTACCAACCAAATCAACCGGAAGTGCATTTGAACAATATGGACCATTTGCACCAGTGATATTTACAACCGGAAGCGGATTGATTTTGATTGATTTTGAAATTGTGTTATTGCAACCAAATCCATCTGTATAGAAGTAATTGATTTGGAATGTGCCTGAACCTGTCAATGACGGGAAGAAAGCATTTCCTACAACACCAGTGCCACTAAAAGTACCACCAGCTGGCTGCCCAACCAATGGAATAACTTGTGTGTTTACACAGTAAGCGGAATCAACTGTAAAGTCAATTACTGGTTTGGTGTTTACAACCACAGTAACAGTATCCGTTCCTTGGCAACCGTTTGCATCAGTTACAACCACAGTGTAAGTAGTTGTTTGTGTTGGCGAAGCCAAAGGATTTGGCGTATTTGTTGGGCTTACACCCGCGCCCGACCATTGATAGGTATAAGGCAACACACCACCTTGAGCAGTTGGAATACCTCCCAACTGAATTGTGCTATTGGTTCCTGCACATACTGCACCACCATTTCCAGCGTCAATTGTAAGTGTACTTGGCGTTACACTCACTCTTACAACATCAGTTGCAGTACATCCAAACACATCTGTAACAACCAAAGTGAAGTCTGTTGTCAATCCTATGTTTTTCACAACAGGGTTTGCAACAGTATCACCAAACGGAGACCACAAATATGAATATGGAGGATTGCCATTTGTGGCAGATGGTGTTCCGCCAATAAATACGCTATCGGCACCGCAAGCCACCAAGGCTTTATCAGCCCCAGCATTTGCAATCGGATTCAGGCGAACAGTTACGGTTACAAAATCAGTAGCAGAGCAACCAAAAGCATCTGTAACAGTTAAGCCATACACTACACTTGCAGTAGGTGAAACCGTTGGATTAGCAAGATTGCCCAATACCGGAGACCAATTGTAAGTAAATGGTGCTTGACCAGCCGCTGCAGTTGGGTTTCCACCAAGTTGCAGAGATGTTCCGAAACAAATTGCTGTATCGGCACCAGCTTCTACAAACGGAGTTTGATTAACTGTAACTACTACCGAATCGAGTGCTGTGCATCCATTTGCATCTCTCACCCAAACATAATAGGTAGTTGTAGCTAATGGTTTAGCAATTGGATTTGGAACAGTAGTAGAAGATAAAGTTCCGTTGTTTGGCGACCACGAGTAGATATAAGATGCAGTGCCACCCACAGCAGTAGGCAAGCCCCCTAACTGCACACCAGAAGTATCTCCCGTACAGATAGAACGATTGTTTCCAGCTTCTACAGATAACGAAGAAGGTGTAACAGTTACCAATACTTCATCGCTGTTGGTACAACCAAATTGGTCAGTTACAAGTACCACATAGGTGTGATTAGAATCTATACCACTAACATTTGGATTTGAAACTGTTTGATTACTCAAACCGTTTACTGGTGTCCAATTGTAAGTGAAGTTACCACTGCCACCACTTGCAGTTGGAGAGCCTCCAATAGTAATCGTTGCGTTGCCGCAAGCAACTATTGATTTATCAGGTCCTGCATCCGCAACTGGTTTAGCATTCACGCGAACTTCTTGATAAGCTGTTGCAGAGCAACCACGCAAATCCCTAACTACTACTTGATACAAAGTAGTTGCAGTAGGAAATACGCGAGGGTTTGATGTAGTAGCATCCAACATATTGCTTGTTGGAGTCCAGCTATAAGAGTAAGGTGAAGTACCTCCGCTCCACCTAAGCGAACAGTATCACCAGCGCAAATTGTTGTATCTGAACCTACAGCCACATTCAATGGTGCATTCACAGATACCCTTATTGAATCAACAGAAGTACAGCCTTTTGCATCAGTAACCAACAGCGCGTATGTTGTAGTTAATACTGGGCTTGCCAATGGGTTTGCCGCAGCAATATTATTTAAACCATTTGCCGGAGACCAACTGTAAATATATGGTGAAGTTCCACCTATTGCTGTTGGCAAACCTCCAATCATAACAGGAGAACCTGCAAATGGATCGAAGCAAATAGTTGTATCGTTCCCTGCATTTGCTTGCAGTGTGCTTGGTACAACTTGTACAGTTACAAAAGAAGTAGCCGAACAACCAGCAGCATCGGTAACTGTTACAGAGAAGATAGTTGATTGTGTTAGATTTTTCACAACCGGATTAGCAACTGTATCGCTGCTCAAGTTTGCAGCAGGCAACCATGTATATTTGTATGCACCGGTACCACCAAATGCAGTTGGCGAACCACCTATTGAAACTGAATCGCCTGCACAAGAGGTAACAGTTTTATTCTGCCCAGCACTTGCTGTAAGCTGCGGAGCAATACTTACCACAACATCATCTGTTGAACGACATCCATTTGCATCAGTTACAGACACAGTATAAGTTGTAGTACCAGAAGGTGTTGCTACAGGGTTAGCACCATTTGTAGGCACAATACCTACAGGCGGTGTCCAGCTATAAGTAAATGGTGCGCGACCACCAGTTACAGTTGGCGAACCACCTAAACGAACTGAACCGTTAAAACACAATGTAGTGTCTTGTCCGGCATTTACAACCGGCAATTCAAACACAGTAATTCTTACCGTATCACTTGCCTGGCAGCCTTTAGCATCTGTCAATACAACTGTATATGTTGTTGTTGTATCTGGTGATGCTTTCGGGTTAGAGTTATTGCTTAAATCTAAACCTGTAGATGGGAACCAAGTGTATATAACCGGAGGTGTGCCGCCCGATGCAGTAGGTGTGCCACCTAATGTTATCTCGGTTCCCGAACCTTTACAATATGCAGCATTTGTACCCGCTTCGGCAGCAAGGGTGCTCTGATTCACAGTTACCACAACTTGGTCGGTACCAATACAGCCAAACAAGTCAACAACTTGTAAAGTATATGTTGTAGTGCTACCTATATTTTTCACAAAAGGATTTGGAATAACACTACTTTGCATTCCAACCCCTGGGTTCCAAAAATAAGTATATGGAGTTTGCCCGCCACTTGCAGCAGGCGAACCACCTAATTGTACGCTATCGAATGCGCAAGCAGTAAGTACCTGATCTACTCCAGCATTTGCCACCGGATTTTGATTTACCGTTACTGTTACCGAAGCAACATTGGTACAACCTTTAGCGTCAGTTACTGTTAAACCATAAGTTGTAGTAACCAATGGAGATACGTTAAAGGAATGAGTGCCTCCTGCTATAATAGTATTAACGCCATTTGACCAACTTAAGAATAATGGTCCATATCCAGCTACGTCAGCCCCAATCATAGTTGTTGTTCCAGCGCAAATTGTGCGATTAGGAGCAATATTTATCAATGGCAACTGATTAGGGATAATAACAATCTGGTCGGTTGCTGTACAACCTTTCGAATCGGTTACAGTAAGCGTGTAAGTTCCACCATTTGAGCCTACTATTGGAAGGAATGTAGGATTAGACACTGTATTGTTAGGAGATAATGGTTGAGGACCACTCCACGCGTAATAGTAAACACCTGAACCTCCAAAGGCAGCAGGTGAACCACCTAAAGTAATCAATGGAGTTGAACCTTGGCAATACTCGATAAAGTTAGTACCGGCATCGGCAGCCAAAGTGCTTTGAGTAGCTGTTACCAATACCACATCCGTTGCAGTACATCCGTTTGTATCTGTAACCAACAATGAGTAAAGTGTTGTAGGTGCTGAACCCGCAACGTACGGATTAGCATTGCTTGAATCGCTTCCTGCTGCAAAGTACAAATTAGGCGACCACAAGTAAGTATAGTTTCCAGCACCACCAGTTGCAGATGGTGTACCACCAATTTGAACGCTATCGCCTGCACAAGTAACATGTGTTTTATCTGCACCTGCATCAGCATTTGGTCTTTGGTTTACCGTAATGGTGACAACATCAGTTCCGGTGCAGCCGTTTACATCGCGCACCAATACAGTATAATTTGTAGTTGTATTTGGTGTAGCGAATGGATTGGCTACATTATTTTGGCTCAAACCAATAGCCGGAGTCCAAGTGTAACTGTATGGCGCAGCACCACCGCTTGCAGTAGTGTTTCCACCTATTCTTACGGCAAAGCCGTTGCAAATTGCGGTGTCTTGGCCAGCATCAACAGTAATAGATCCGTTGATAGTTACTGTTGTAGAATCTATTGCCGTACAACCTTTGGCATCTGTTACTGTTACAAAATATTTTGTAGTAACAAGTGGAGAAGCTATAGGATTTGCAGTTGTAGAATCACTTAGTCCAACAGATGGCGACCAACGGTACAGATAAACCGGAGTTCCACCAGTAGCAGTTGGAGAACCCCCTAACTGAATACCAGCTCCTATTCCACCACAAAGGCTGCCACCATTTCCTGCCTCGGCAGAAAGGTTGTTTGGCAATGAAAGTACTACCACATTATCAGTTCCTGCGCAACCAGTAGAGTCGGTAACAGTAAGAATGTATGTTGTATTTGCGGTAATACCTTTTACCCAAGGATTTAAAACTGTATCAGAAGATAATCCTGTATTTGGTGTCCACAAATATTTGAAAGGTGGAATACCATTTGCAAATGACTGTAAACCGCCAATTTGCACGCTATCGCCACCGCACTGTACCAATGTTCTATCAGAACCGGCATCGGCAGTTGGGTTTTCGCGCACAGAAACTTGAATATCATCAGTAGCAGTACATCCGTTTGCATCTGTTACTACAACTTGATAGTATGTATTAGTATTTGGTGTAGCAACTGGGTTTGGAACCGTAAATCCGCTTAACCCAAATTGAGGTGTCCATGAATATGTATATGGAGATTGCCCACCAGATGTTACAGCATTCAAAGCAACACTAAAACCATTACAAACTGATGTGTCATTTCCAACGGTTATTGTAGGTGCTTGACGAACAATAACAGTTACACTATCAACAGCAGTACAACCGTTTGCATCAGTTACAGTTACAAAATACTTAACAGTACTTGTAGGTTGTGCCAATGGATTAGAAGAAGATGGGTTGAAAAGATTAGTAAGCGGAGACCAAGTGTAGGTATATGGCGGCTGACCACCCACTACTGTTGGCAATCCACCTAACTGAACAAAGCCACCAGGACCAAAGCAGTAAGTGCCTCCATTTCCTGCTTCGGCAGCCAAGGTGTTTGGAGTTACTTCTACCTCAACTACATCAGTTGCTGTACATCCATAAACATCCGTAACGGTAACAGTAAATATTGTTGTAATTGCTAATCCTGTAACTTGTGGATTAGCAACCGCTGAGTCGTTCAAATTACCAGTAGGGCTCCAATTGTATGTAAACGGAGCAGTTCCAAAAGCCGTTGGTCTGCCACCGATAGTTACACTCGCAAGTGCACAAGCCGGTGTTGATTTATCAAATCCTGCATCGGCAGCAACCGGAGGAAACACAACTACCTGAGCTTGTTTTGGAGTTCCGGCACACACACCATTGA
>CAZYXR010000035.1:0-32818 GCA_964650845.1 uncultured Chitinophagaceae bacterium | reverse complement strand
CAATACTTCCTGTTGAATTGCCGAAACAATCTACATTTTGGTGCGTTTCGGATGCAGTTAATGCTGTCGGCTCTGTTATTGTAACAGAAATTGTTCCGGTACAGTTATTGGCATCGGTTACTGTTATTGCAAAAGTTCCAGCAGCCAAATTCGTGCGGTTTTGTGTTGTAACTCCACCACCCCAATCGAATGTATATGGTGTAGTGCCTCCGGTGATGGTTGTTGTGATACTTCCATTGGTGCCAGCATTGCAACTAACATTTGTATGGGTTTCAGTTACCGATAACACCGCAGGCTCCGTTACTGTTTCGCTAACAGCAAATGTGCAGCCGTTGGAGTCGACAATATTCCCAGCATATGTATTCGGGGCAAGGTTAGGAATCGTAACAGGTCCGGCAGGTAATGGGTTGCCGAGGAAGGTGTATGGTGGTTTACCTCCGCTTGTGTTTACTGTTATTGTTCCATTATTTAAGCCGTTGCAAGTAACATTGGTATGCGAAGTTGTTGCAGTTAAGGCTGAGTTTGGTTGAAAGATTGTATCTCCACCAAAAATCACACAATTGTGAGCATCGGTAATAGTGTATCTGTAAATACCAGCAGCCAAGCCTGTTTGCGAGGTACCTGATAAATGCGCAGGTGACCAAGCAAAATTGTAACCCGGTGTTCCACCCGCAGTGGTAACACTAATACTCCCGTTTGTATTGCCAAAACAACTAATATTCTGCTTAACATACGTTTGGGTTAATGCTGGAGGTGTAGTAATTACGGCTGTACCCGCAACAGTACAATTATTATTATCGGTTATAGTAACCGTATAACTACCAGCCCTAATATTCAGGTTGCTATCTTGAGTTTCAAAATTGCTCCAGCTATAATTGTATGGCGGTGTACCACCTACCACATTTGCAATTGCTTTCCCCTTGCCGGAATTAAAACAACTGTCAATTGTTGTTTGAAATGTTACAGCAAGAGATGGAACGTTTGATACGTTACCTGTTGCAGTAGCTGTGCAACCTTTTGAATCGGTTACAGTAACAGTGATATTTCCCGGAGCAAGATTATTTGCAACAGGATTGTTTGGCTGCCCCCCACTCCAAGTGTAAGTGTAAGGTGGAGTGCCACCCGATGGAACAGACGCAAGTGCCTGACCATTGTTAACTCCGGTACAAGAAATACCTACTGTTGAGAGTTGTGCAACCATTGCCGCAGTTGGCTGTGAAATTGTAATAGAACCTGTAAATGAATGAGCCGGATTATTGTCTGTAAAACTATAAGTGTAAGTACCAGCCGGACGGTTGCTTATAGTTGCTCCCGTTAATCCTCCAGGATTCCATGTTATTGTTTGTGTGCCGGTACCTCCGGTAACATTTAAAGTAGCAGAACCGGTAGATGCCCCAAAACATGCTACATCAACTTTTGAAACTGTAGATGTAACACCGCATGGCAAACTACCAATAACTACACTATACTGAAGAAGCGATGAACAACCATTGGCATCGGTAAAATCTGCAATTCTTGTTCCGGGAGCCAAGCCGGTAACTGTTGTACCAACAAATCCACCACCCCAATTCACCGCAGAATAAGGCGTAGTGCCACCTGAAAGAACTATCGAAGCTGTACCATTTGCCAAACCACAGTTTGCATCAGTTTTTGAAGTAGTAGCAGTAAGCGGTGGTGGCTGATTTAAAGTATATTGCCCTGTGGTTGTACAAATGTCATCTGTTACGGTTACAGTGTACGTTCCGGCACCTTGCCCAATAGCAGTTTGGGTGGTTTGCCCTGTACTCCAGTTGTAAGTATATGGACCAAAACCACCTGTTGGATTCACCCTTAAACTGCCATTGGTACCACCGTTGCATGGGGGCGAAGTTAATACCGGGGTTAAAGTAATTGGGTTTCTAACTTCAATTTGTCTGGTAGCTGTTGAAGAACATCCGTTAAAATCGGTAACTGTTAATCTCGCAGTATAATTTCCAGCAGTGGCATAGCGGTGTTTTACATTGGCATTTGCAAAAGTAGGGTTGTTATTAACTACTGTATTTCCATCGCCAAAATCCCACGAAAGACTTTGGTATTGAGCTAAAGATGCTTGAAAACAAGGATTCACAAACTCAAAATCTGTTGTGTCGCCTAAGCAGACTTTGCCGTTATCATCCACAAAAAAATCTATAAACAAATCGTATTGAAAATTGCTGTAATAGCAATCTTCTTGTGACAAATTATAAAATCCAAATCTACCCGGCTTATAACAATCGGGGTGGTCGAAAACCAAATTTCCATCAACATAAATTTGAGCTCTGGTATATGTTAAGCGCAGCTCAAATGCATGATTGAAATTCCTCACCCAACCTGGCCCTCCAAAATCATTAGCAACTACTGTGAACTCAGCGGTATTTTGGTGGTTGTTAAAGGGAGCATAATTATTGATGGTTCCAAATACTCTATTTAATGACTTTCCACGAGGCGCAGCACCCTGAAAATCCTGCTTCCAGTCGAAAAGCCAACAATCGTAGTCGTTTGTTGGCCCCATTGGATTTAGAAAGCTAAACACAAACCCCATCCAATCATCATCATCATCGGTACTTCTAAAATTTCCAGTAACACGAACATTCATCAAATCGAAAGGAGAAATGAAATAGGTATTATCTCCATTTACAGTTTGGCGTACAGAGGTTCCTCCACCTTGCACTACCCAATTTCCGTTGCCCGGAACGCCAGCTTTTGACCACGTATTAAAATCAACATTGGTAACGCACTGCGATTTTGCAGCTAAAGAAAAAACCAAGAAAGTAAAAACAGAAAGTAAAAATTTATTCATAAGCAAAGTATGTCAAATAGTAAAACAGTCTTATTAAATTGTCTTTCAACTCTAAAGATTGATTTTCCTCATTACAAGTTGCATTGTTAATGGTAAAAAATCTTGGTGCTAAACATAAAATTTTTTTGTGATGGCATTGCAAAAAGTGAGGTGGAGATGTTTATAACACAAAAAAGACTGCATTTACCCGTAACACCAGTTTCAAAATTTGTCAAGTACTTGTGCAACAAAATTTTCATGTGTTGCGTAATAGAATTTGAAAACATTGAAAAACTTGAACACCTCAAACATGAAAGCACTTAGGCTTACAAACCAAATTACCCAACGCGATAGCGACAGCATTGAAAAATACCTTTCGGAAATTGGAAAAACCGATGTAATAACTTCTGAAAAAGAAGGTGAATTGGCACAAAAAATTAGAGAAGGCGACTTAGACGCGCTCGAAGAATTGGTAAGTTCCAATCTTAGATTTGTAGTGAGTGTTGCCAAACAATATCAAAATCAAGGATTGCCTTTGAGTGATTTGATAAATGAAGGAAACTTAGGCTTGATTAGAGCGGCAAAAAAATTTGACGAAACCAAAGGCTTTAAATTTATTTCATACGCTGTTTGGTGGATTCGTCAGGCAATGATGCAAGCTATTATTGAACAATCTCGCATCATTCGAGTGCCCATAAACAAGGTAGGAACTTTCTCAAAAATAAATCGCGCCTTTCAATCTTTTGAACAAGACTATCAGCGCGAACCATCTATTGACGAATTGGCCGAAATGGTTGGCATGAGCAAAGAAGATATCAACGACTACTTCCGCAGTAATGCACCAACACTTTCTACCGATGCTAAAGTAAACGGGGAGGGAACTTTTGTAGAAATACTGAGCAATCGCGATGAAATGACCCCTGAAGATTCTATGATAAAAAAGAGTGTAGAAGGCGAAGTAAACAACATGCTCAGCCATCTAAACGATCGAGAAGCAGAAATCATTAGCAGCTATTTTGGGTTGAATGGAAAAGACCCAATGACACTGGAGGAAATAGGACAGCAATTTGGGCTTACCCGCGAGCGAGTTCGCCAAATAAAAGAGCGATGTATGCAAAAATTGAAACAAACAACGAATCCAAATCTTTTAGAGTCTTATTTAACGTAAGCCGAACCTAAGCTCCCAATAGTGAATCCCAACAGCAATGTTGGGATTCTTTATTTTATGTTGTTTGCAAAGCAAAATCAGTCTTTATCGTTGTTGCCAATATTGCCCAAAATAACTTTTACCCCGGCATTAAAAATTGTGCCTTCGAGTGGCGCGTAAATTTCGCTGAATTTTGGATTTCTAAAAGTTGGATTTGCTTTAACCAACTCGCCATATCGGCTTTGCCTTATATCCAAAACATTTTCGATGTTGGCAAAAATTAAAACATATTTTAAGTTGAGTTGCGTATTGATGCCAAGCTCCCAAATAGGCTTGGTAACTGCGCCATCGCTTAGTGTTTGAGGGCTAAAAAAGTAGGCATCAATACCTGCACTAAACCGTTTAAACAATTCGTAACCGGCAAGCAATGAAACTTGATGTGGCGCGGTAATAGTTGCTTGTTTTTCAACTCCATTCAACTTGTTTCTGTGGTTAGTATAAGTGTATCCGGTAGAGAAACTAAAGCCTCTGTAATAAATTTGAAACTTCGTTTCTACACCTTTTGTTTGAATGTTTCCATTGCCATTACTAAAAACCAATTCATCGCAATCGAGTGTAAAACAGGGTTGCACTTTTTGTTCTGTTGCGACAATAGGTTTATGGATATGAGTAAAAAACCAAAGCTGCGAAATTGTAATGTTTACACCATCAAAATTGGGCAAGCGTGCTTGCAAATCTAAAGTAGCACCGGCCGATAACTCAGGTTTTATATTTGATGGAAGTGCGCGAACATTCCTAAAATTCATCTCTTCGCTTTCGCCTTGAAAAACAGTGGGTAGTTTGTATCCCATTCCACCATTCAATCGGGTAAGAAAAACATTATTCCATTGCTGCATAATTGCCAAGTGTGGTAGCGGAATAAATCCTTTTTCGAAATTATAATCTGCACGCATACCTGCCTCGATGGTAGTACCACGTTTAAACCGAAGTGTATAAAGTGCAAAGGCTCCTACTGTTTTGTAATCGTAACTCCTTAGCCCGTTGGTATCTAATGGAGTTTCGTCAAATTTATCGGTGCGCAAATCAATGCCGGCAATAAGCGAATGAATATTTTTTGTAAAACTGTAACTCAACTCAGAAACCGATGCAAGCTGAATTCCTTTGAAACGATAATTGGGCAATTCAATATTTCTACTGAAATAGTTTATTGAGTTGCGAACAGTAAATTTTCCTTTCGATTCAAAATCGTATTCAAACTTTAAATTGGTAGCAGCATGATGGCTAATGTTGCGCTCAAAGTAATTGAAAATGGCATCAGTTTTTTTGCGTATGTATTGCATTGTTCCACCCAAGCGATTTTCGAAAGTATAGTTTGCACCAAAGTTGATTTTCGCATTTTTGGAAACATCAAAATATAACTGCGGAGCAATATAGTAGCGTTGCAATTTGGGGTATTCTACAAAGTTATCGTTGTTCCAGTCGCGCTCGCGTTGATTGCGCAACATGCCGGTTGCCGAAAATCCAAACCACCGTATTTTTTGACTAAAAAAAAAGCCTGCATCTACCGAGCGGGTGCTTTCAATATTTACCAGCAAATCTCTTTCGGGTTCTCCATCAACGGGTTGCTTTGAAACTAAATTTACAACACCTGCAATGGCATCGCCACCATACAAAGTTGAAGCCGGCCCTTTAATGATTTCAATTTGTTTTAAATCTAACGGGGGAATTTGTGCAATACCGATACCGCTGCTTAAACCCCCAAAATTTGCAAAGCCATCTTTTAGCAATTGCGTATATTTTCCATTCAAACCTTGTAAGCGAATATTAAATGTTCCACTGGTGGCAGATGTTCGCTGCACTTGCACTCCTTGTTGTTCTTTTACTGCATGCGAAATACTTGAGGGCTTATCTACGCTGCGTTCTTGCATTTCTTCGGCATTTACCACATCTATCGCAATAGGATTTTCTTCTACTCTTTTATTGCTACGGGTTGTGGCTATTACTATTTCTTCCAGCTCTGCTTCTTTGGGTTCAAGATAAATAATCGTTGTTGTGCTGTCAGTTTTTGAAAAAGTTTTTTTGATGCGTTTTATAAAGTAACCCAACATAGAAAATTCTATCACTTGCGCTCCGGCAGGAATGTTCTTTAGTTGAATTTTTCCGGCATCATCCGAAACTGCTGCGATGTTAGCGTTTACTACAATTGCTGCAACACCAGCAATCGGTTCGCTTTCATCTTCATCTTGCTCCAACACCAACACATTAAATGAAAATGTTTCCTGCGCTTGAGTTTGCAGAAAAAGCAATATCAACAAGAGAATGAATACCTTTTTCAACAACTACGGTTAGTCAATATTATCTTACTTTCAATTTCGCCAAAATACAACAAATATAAAGTACGAGCGATCTGTTAAATGCCATTTCTGCCAGTTTGCATATACCCCTCTAAAATACTCCATATTAAAGGATAGGCTTCTTCTTTATAAACAGGCAAATCGTTTATTTCAACCCACAACACTTCTTCAATACCTTCTTCGCGCTGCGGCACCAACAGTTCTTGATTCAATGCAGCATCCATTTCGAACCAATGAGTTTCTTTAATACAGTATTCGCCCTTCAAAAAATATGCGTGATAGGTTACAAAACTTTGTTCGGCAGCAGTTTCAATTTTTACATTCGTTTCTTCTTCTACTTCTCTTATGGCAGTATCGCGAATCTTCTCCCCTTTTTCTGCCTTGCCTTTTGGTAAATCCCAAAAACCTTTTCGCTTTATCAATAACAACTGCTTGTTTTCATTAAAAATTATGCCACCGCCAGCCATAACCAGTTTTAATGTTTTTTTGAAGTATGCCAATACATTCACCGGCTCATCAACTGCTACCAAAATGCAATCCTTTGTTTTACCATCAAACATCACAGAATCGGGTTGCAATAAGGCATTCAACTGATCTTCGTTCTTTATTACTTGCTCATAAAGCATTTCTACCTCGGTAGTTAAAGTAGCCGGATTTACAATTTTCAGAAATGAATGATTGAACCAGATAGTATATGTTTGCGCCATGATTTATAATAATGTAATTGCACGCGAAGTAGCCGAATATCTTCTCGAAATAAAAGCGGTTGTTTTACAACCTCAAAATCCATTTACTTGGGCAAGCGGTTTAAAAAGCCCAATCTACTGCGATAACCGCAAAACGCTTTCTTACCCAAAGGTTCGTAAGCTAATCAGAGATTCATTTGTAGATATTATTTCGGAAGAGTATAGTGCGTGTGATGTAATTGCAGGTGTAGCCACAGCAGGCATTCCGCATGGTGCGCTGGTAGCAGATGTTTTGAACAAACCATTTATTTATGTACGCGACAAACCAAAGGCACATGGAATGGAAAACCGCATAGAAGGTAAGCTGGAACCGGGCAAAAAAGTTGTATTGATCGAAGATTTAATATCTACCGGTGGCAGCAGCCTAAAAGCCGCAGAAGCCGTGCGTGAAGCCGGAGCCGAAGTAATTGGATTGGGAGCAATTTTTACATACGGCTTTCAAAAAGCCGAAGATGCTTTTGCCAATGCTAAATGCCCGTATTTTACATTAAGCGACTACCCTACTTTAATACAACAAGCCCTTGCCAATCACGCAATATCAGAAGCTGAAACAAAAATCCTTTTAGCGTGGTACAAAAACCCTGAAGAATGGAGATAACTTCATAGGCAACCTAATTATTATTGGCATCGTCAAGTATTTATTACTTAGCTAAAAAAATGCTTTATGCGCCAACTAATACTCTCAGTTTTTTGTTTGCTGTTTACTACCGCCTTTTCGTTTTCAAACGATAATGTGTTATTAAAAAAACTTGTAAGCGTTAATGCCGAATGGTTAAAACAAAGCGAACGCCATGCTATTCTTCAATCGGCTGTTTTTCTGCAACCGCAATCTTACAACGCATGGATTGCCGCACATTTAATGCTTGTTGAAAAAACATTGCAAGCAAGAGATGTATCTAAACTTACAACAACACAAAAACACAACCGATTCAAATTGCTGTGCCAATTAAATGAATATTGGAGAGCGGGCGTTTTTCCAATAAACGATTATGTAACTTACCAAACCCCTGTTTTTATAGATAGACAAGGTACACATTGCGCAGTAGGTTTTTTAATGCAGCAATCGGGAGCCGAAGATTTGGCACAAAAAATAAACACCGAACAAAAGTTTGCTTATGTGCATGAGATAAAAGTAAGCGGAGTAAAAGCCTGGGCCGATAAACACGGCTTTACAATAGACGAGTTAGCGTGGATTCAACCGGGCTACCCAACCAATTTGCCGGCATATAGTATGGAAGGCGGTTTAAATGGAACTGTAAATGCAATTGCCGCTGATGGCCCCCCCGGGTTGTCGGTGTATGCAGCAGGCTCGTTCAATAAATCTACAAAAGGCGTAGTCTGTAACAACATTGCAGCATACATTAGTGGTTTTGCAGGCTTCGATTGGGTAAGTGTAGATAACGGTGTAAATGGCGCAGTACACACTTTATTGATGCACAACAATAAACTTTATGCCGGTGGCGAATTCAGCACGGCAGGCAGTGTTGCCGCTGGCAAAGTAGCTATGTATGATATTGCTATGGGGCAATGGCAGGCATTGGGCAGTTTAGACAGTACCGTGCGCGCACTTACATTTTACAAAGGTGAACTTTATGCTGCCGGAGATTTTACTGGCTTTGTGGCAAAATGGAACGGCACAACATGGCAAGATGTTTCGCAAGGAATGATGTATGGAAAAGGAGCAACTACTTTAAAAGTGTGGGACACACTGTTGGTAGTTGGCGGCAATTTTGAATTAACTACCGGAGCTTTGCGAAAGCACGTAATAGCATTTGATGGCACACAACCGCGCTTGTTAGGCATGGGTACAACAACACCTGTAAACGATTTAGAAATTCACGATGAAAAACTTTATGCCGCATGTAATGTGATTGATGGAAACGACACATGCGCACTTGCCGTTTTTAATCAGCACAATAATGAATGGGAAGTATTGCTAAAACCAAGTATGGGTATGGCAGATGGCTTTGATGGAAATGCCATTTTCAAATTGCAATCTCATGGTCCAAACCTTTTGGCAGGGGGCAACTTTTTTTGCACCGCAGGAATGATAACAGGAAATAATTTAATGGCGATAAAAAACGGGAAAATTCCGGGCGACACAACGGTTTATCAAATATTGAATCCATTAGCAGTTACCGACAAGCCCGTGCGAGCTATTGCAACAGATGTAAACACGGTGTACTTTGGCGGAGCATTTTTAACCAATAAATACACCGACACACTCAACCATATTGCATCGTTGCAATTGGATCCTACTTCAATAAAAAATGTTTCAAACAGCACAATCAATGTCAGCGTGTTTCCAAATCCTGTATTAGAGTCTTTATCCATACAGTCATCAGACAATTCGGAACTTTCAAAGCTGGAAATTTACGATGCCACCGGTCGAAATGTGCATGAGCAAAATCTGACATCGAAGCAGAAAAGTATTTCTGTTGCCAATCTTCCATCGGGCGTTTATTCGGCAAAAATATTGGCGAACAACAAATGGCATACAACAAAGTTTGTAAAGCAATAGCAGGGAATTACAATTTCTTAATAATCGGCATCGGTTGATTTAACAATAGTTTGTTGTTTTGATGTTTTTTATATTTTCACCCGCCTTTTATACAAAACGAAACACTTCAACAACAAACGAATGAAACGAATTTTACTTGCGCTCGCGCTTACAACAATTCTCACCAATCTATTCGCACAAACAAAAACCATTACCGGAAAAATCAACGATGCCTCCAACAAAGAAAGTTTGATTGGCGCAAGCGTAGTCGTTAAAGGAACCACCATTGGTGTTACCACCGATGCTGATGGAAAATTCACTTTAGAAATTCCAGAAACAGCAAAAACCCTCGTGATTTCGTACATGGGTTACGAGCAAAGAGAAGTTTCGGTTGGCAGCTCCAACACAATAAATATTACCATGGAACAATCGTACATTACTGGTAGCGATGTGGTGGTAACCTCTTCGCGTGTAAGCGAAGCACTAAAAGAAGCACCGATACAAATTGAAAAAATGACCGCCAAAGAAATTAAAGGCGCAGCATCGGGCGATTTCTATCAGAGCTTAGGAAACTTCAAAGGCATAGACCTTGTTACTTCATCTGCCGGATTAACCATCATCAACCTTCGTGGTTTTGGCGATACGCGCTCGTTCCGTACCAAACAGTTTTTAGATGGCGTTGATAACGAATCGCCAGGCTTGAACATGCCTTTAGGAAACCTTGTGGGTGGCAATGATTTAGACATGGAAAGCGTGGAGGTAATTTCGGGTGCAGCTTCAGCATTGTATGGAGCAAATGCAATGCAAGGGGTAGTTTCAATGACATCAAAAAACCCTTACGACCATCAAGGTGTTGCTTTTAAGGTAAATGGCGGCTACACCAGCGCACCGGCAGGCTATGTTGATGCACAGTTTCGCTATGCTCAGGCATTTGGCAAAAACCAAAAATTTGCAATCAAATTATCTGGTGGTTTTGGTTATTACAGCCGCGATTGGATTCCTGACGATTCAACTTTCAACAGATATGGCGATTTAGATACCTTCAACAACCCTACAATTGTGGACTTGAGTAAAGTAATTCGCCAAAAAGCTGAAGAACCATACGGTCCGGGTACAGACCTTACTTTAGAGCAACACGATGATTATGTAGCGTTGGGCAACTGGTTAGACTTCAACCCTTGGGCAAGCCCCAATAAATTAAAAATTAAAGCTCCGGGTTATGGCGAAGCCGATTTGATTGATCCGCGAGTGAAAAGAGGTGGCTTGAGAGCACAATTGCACTATCGTTTCAAACCAGATTTGGAGTTAAGTGCTACTTATCAGTTTGGTTACGGTACAGCAGTGTTCCAGTCTTCTACACGTTACCAAATTAAAGACTTCACCTACCATGCACCAAAGCTTGCATTGAAAGGCAAAAACTTTGAGATAAAAACATATTATGCTTTAGAAGATGCGGGCAACTCAATGAACATCGGATTAACCGGAGCTTATTTAACCAGAGCAAGCATTGCTGGCGGTTATGTTCCTGAATTTTTGGGTAAATACTTTGATGTTTTAGATACACTTACCGATGGCTTTTGTGCCGATTGTATTGGCAACAGTATTCAAGCAAAAACAGCAGCAATTGCGCGTGCAGCAGCATTCACCAATGCTAATGAGTTTTGGTTTAAAAAAGGCGGGCATGAGTTCGACTCGGTTTACAGAAAATTAGTATCGAACCCCGATGCAAAAGAAGGCACAAAATTCTACGACCGTTCTTCTATGTTTCATTTAGAAGGTCAATATACTTTCGACTTTATCAAAGCTGTAGATTTGATGGCTGGCGCATCTTACAGATTGTATTTGCCGAATTCGCGAGGTACAATTTTTGAAGACACTTCGGGCAGAAGATTACGCGTGCAAGAAGTGGGTGGTTTTATTCAAGCTTCCAAGCGTTTAGCAAAAGATAAATTGCGCATCATTGGTTCTGTGCGTTTAGATAAAAACAGCAACTTCCCTGTTCAGTTTTCGCCACGCCTGAGTTTTGTAATTACACCTAACAAAGATCACACAGTGCGCATTAGTGCCGGTCGCGCCTTCCGCTTGCCAACTTTGCAAGAGCAGTATCTTAACTTAAGTATCGGAGACAACTTCTTGGTAGGTAATTTGAATGGTTATGGATTGCAATACACCCAACGCTCGGTTGATATTTTAGATTCTTTGGTTACTAATAAAATTATGACCATAGACCAAATTGAAACACAAGCACCAACCCTACTAAAAACAATTGATGTAAAACCGCTTAAAACAGAGTTAGTAACAACAGTTGATTTGGGATACCGTGGCGAATTCGTGAACAAAAAATTGTTTATAGATTTCTCTTCATACTTTAGTTACTACGAGCGTTTTCTTGGTTTCTCAAGAATCGCATCTCCGGTGTTGGGTAGTGTTGAAGACGGAAGCGCGTTGGATCAAATATACGCAAGTGTAACAGCAGGAGGCGATACCAACTACTACAAACCACTTCAACTATACGTAAACTTAGACAAACCGGTTCCATCATGGGGCGCAAGCGTTAGCGTAAGTTACTATGTTGGAAAAGGAATTAGACCTTATGTAAACTATACTTATGCCGATTTGTACGACAAGCCGTTGAAAGAAGCTGAAAACTTGCAACTTACAGGTTTCAACACACCAAAACATAAAATCAACGTGGGCGTAAATGCCAACAAAGTATGGAAAGGATTGGGCTTTGCTGCCAACTTTAAATGGGTGCCAGATTACGAATGGCAAGGACCCATGGGCGATGGCATCATCAAAAGCTACCACAACCTTGATATCAATATCTCTTACGAGTTCACCAAAATTTTCTCAACCCTTCGCATTGGCGGGGCAAACATCTATAACAAACCAACACAAACAGCCATCGGCTCGCCATTCATTGGCTCAAGATACTTTGTGGGCTGGGAGTTCGACTTAGTAAACTTTGGTAAAAACAAATAACAATTAGCATCGCATAAAAGTTTTGGAATTGCAATTCCGAAACTTTTATTGCATAATTTGCGTAATCAAAATGATTGTTTGATTACTACCATTTGGAAAAATTCTTAGATTATTTTCTTCGTGGAATTGAATTTAAAAACGAGTTCGCCCGTTTAAAAGTTCGCTTCTTGTTTGCCTTGTTATTGTTTGGCGTATTTGTACAAACAATATACATTATTGATCATTTCTTGGTATTGAGGCGTGGTTACGTTTTGTTAGTAGGCGACATCATAGGCTTAGGTGGAATAATCACCGCGCTTTTATTGCTAACACGCAATAAAATGTTTGCTGCGGGAGTGGTGTTAATGGTAAGCATAAGCATTACAATATTCGTTGATAATGTAATTGCCGATTTTTTTAAAAGAGGCATCATTCTCAGCTACGCCAGAGTATTTATCTCTACAGCCGAGTTGATGTTTTTGAGCATCGTTTCGGTGCTGTTTATCACAAAAAAAGAAACGTTCATAGTTTTTGGCTTTGTTTCCAGTTTCATACTTGTACTGCACTTTGCAGCCATCAACTCTAATCCAATTGCATATAGCGTTGATAAACTTACACCCTATTCGTATTTAATAGGCATGTTGGGCATGATACAAACCACAGCCGGGATTGGCTTTTATGTTTTACACTATGTAGAGAAAATTGAAAGAGCACATTTTGAATCGGAAAAAACTATCAAAACACAAAATGAACAACTGGAAGCAACGGTAGAAAAACGCACTAAAGCATTGCAGGAAAGCAACCAAAGTTTGCGCGAATTCGCTTATGTAGTAAGCCACGATTTAAAAGAACCTTTGCGCACTGTAAATGGCTTTATTTCGCTTGCTCGCAAAACACTAACTGCCAGCAACAATCAAAACCCTGATGTAGATATTCTTTTGGCACATGCGCAAAAGGGTACAGAGCGAATGGATATGCTCATAAAAGATATTTTAGAGTTTTCGCGCCTTTCAAATGCTGCACCTTCGCTACAAGTAGTTAATCCCAATGTTGTTTTCAGCAACATTCGCGAGCGGCTGGCACAATCAATTACCGAAACGAGCGCAAAAGTTACCATTGAAAAACTACCAAACATGATTGGTGAAGAAATGTTGCTTACGCAATTGTTTCAAAACTTAGTTTCAAATGCCATAAAATATCGTAGTGCCGACATAAACCCCGAGGTAACTATTGGATATTCAAAAAATGAATTTTTCGTGAAAGACAACGGCATTGGTATAGCCCAACAAAACCACGAGGTAATATTTGATGCTTTTAAGCGGCTTCACAAAAACTCTTCAAAATACGAAGGCACAGGAATTGGCCTTGCTATCTGTATAAAAATCACTGAAATTTTAGGTGGTACTATTCGCGTTGAAAGTGAGGAAGGCAAGGGCAGCACTTTTTTTATAGCACTGCCAATAGAGCGGTAGCATTAAAACTTCCAACCACCATTTATGTATGGAATAGCATGATGCGCAGTTAAATCGTGCTGAACGGGTACAACACTTACATAGCCATTTGCAAGTGCCCATTCATCGGTATCATCACCGTGGTCGTAGTTTACAAACTTACCTGTAAGCCAATAGTATTTATGCCCAAATGGATCTATACGTTCAATGTATTCTTCTTCCCATTTGGCCACAGCTTGGCGGCAAACTTTCATGCCTTTAATCAACTCTAATGGTAACTTGGGAATGTTTACATTCAACAACGTAGCTTTGGGAATTCCATTTTCTAAAACCTGTTTTGCAATGGCAATAGCAAAGTGCTTTGCAGCAGTAAAATCGGCTTCTACAGAAAAGTCTGATAAAGAAAAGCCTATGGAAGGAATTTGCTCTAAACTGGCTTCCACAGCCGCACTCATGGTGCCGCTGTAAATAATATTGATGGAGGAATTTGAGCCATGGTTAATTCCACTTACACATAAATCCGGTTTTCTGCTCAACACCTTATTATTTGCCAACTTCACGCAATCTACTGGAGTACCCGAACATGAAAAAGACTTCACTCCTTCAAAAATTCCCAACTGTTGCAATCGCAAAGGTCTATTGATAGTAATGGCATGCCCCATACCCGATTGAGGTGAGTCGGGCGCCACCACCACCACCTCGCCAATAGTTTTCATTGCTTCAACCAATGCTTTAATGCCCGGTGCAGTAATGCCGTCATCATTTGTTACTAATATCAAAGGTTTCGCCATGATGCTTACATTTTATTTTCGAAAATAAATCAAGATTTAGGACAGCTCTTGCAGCGTTTTTCCTTCTTGTATTTTTTGCAGCATTTCTTTTTGCGGCAGGTAAATTTTACCGCTGGTTTTGACTGCAAAGGAAGAATTATTTCGTTTTTCATTTTACAAAAATGGATGCAAGAATAACTGTTTTGCCTCTATTATTAAAAATGATTCTAAATAACCTATCCCTGCAAACTCATTTGCGCTGCTTTGTAATCAATAACAGCACCCAACTGTAGCAATAACTCCGAACCTAGAATACCGTGGATTTTCTGCTTGTTCACCTTCTTGTAGGTGTTATTTACATGGCTAAGATCAATAACCGCGCAGCTAAATTTTTTCACCACTGTTTTACCAAATGCCAACTCATCAATTTTTCCAAAATAGCTTTCGTGAACCACACTGTGCAAACCACTTGTTTCTTGTTTTACAGTTTTGAGTTTTTCTTTTCCGATATTTTTTTCGAACCAAGTTTTATCAACTACCGTTTTTGAAGCTCCTGTATCTAAAAGAAAACGACATTTTTTACCATTCACCTTTGCATTCAAAAAAACATGATAACCACTTTTTTCTAACTCTTCAATTGATAATTTTATTGTAACTGGTGCAAGTGTTTTTCCTTTTGCAGATGTTTTTGCCATAAATATTTTTATTGATGTGCGAAAGTAAAAAAAGTAGCGGGTCGCGCTTCTAAACACATTATCACCGAAAAATGTTTGATGATTTTTGGCATAAATGCTTTTAAAGAATCGCATATCTTAGCCGCACAATGCAATCGAACCAGTATCACGAGCTACTTAATAAATTAGATGCTTTTACGCGCAAGTTCTACCTAAACCAAGTTTTGCGCGGCAGCATTTTTAGTGCAGCGTATGTATTGGCACTATTCCTTACGGTGAATTTGCTTGAGTACTACTTGTTTCTTGCGCCCGCAATGCGCAAAGTATTGTTCTATGGTTTTGTGGGTTCTTCGCTCCTTTTTATCACACGCTTTGTGGGCTTACCTTTACTACATTATTACCGATTGGGCAAGTTGATTTCGCACGAGCAGGCAGCGCAGATAATTGGCAAGCACTTTTCGGAAGTAAAAGACAAGTTGCTCAACATCCTTCAGTTGAACACACAAGCCGCTTCTTCACAATTCAATTTATTGCAGGCAAGTATCAATCAAAAAATTGCGGATTTGCGACCCATCAATTTTTCGTTGGCGGTAGATTTAAGCGAAAACAAGAAATATGTAAAGTATTTAGTGCCACCTGTTTTAGTATTGCTGTTTATCATTATTGCTGCACCGAGTGTAATTTCTGAAGGCACAAAACGCCTCTACTACAACAATCGCGACTTTGAAAAAGAAGCACCATTTAAGTTCTCCGTTACCAATAAAAGTTTAAAAGTTTTGCAGTTTTCGAACCTTACTTTGCAAGTAAAAATTGAAGGCGAAGCACTACCAGCCGAAGTGTATTTAGAAACATCAAAAAATAAGTTCAAACTAAAAAAGCAAAGTGCCGATGTATTCATTCACGAGTTTACAAGCCTACAACAATCGGTAGATTTTAAATTACAGGCAAGCGGCTTTTATTCTACAACTTATTCAATTGAAGTTTTACCCAAACCTGTTATTTCATCCTTTGATGTAAAATGCGACTATCCAGCATATACCAACCGAACCGATGAAACTTTGCGCAACATTGGCGACCTTTCTGTACCACAAGGCACAAAACTTTCATGGAGGTTTACATCGGCAAATACTTCAAACATACAAGTTAAAATTGGCGATTCGCTATACACTGCAAAATCAAATCCTGGTGGCGATTTCGTGTTTTCAAAAACTGCATTTCAAAATATCCGCTACACCCTTTTTATCTCAAACGAAAATGTTTCGCAGGCCGACTCTGTTTCGTATTCACTAAATGTAGTTCCCGATTTGTATCCAACTATTTCGGCAACCGAAAAACGCGATTCAACCAATCCGAATTACTACTACTACATAGGCGAGGTAGGTGATGATTACGGCATTCGCAACTTAACCTTCAACTATGCTATCGTACACGAAGACTCCTCCTCCCCTTTTTCCAATAAAGTAATGAATGTAGCAGTGCCGGTAGGCAGCACCCAAGCGCGTTTTACGCATTTTTGGAATTGGAAAGAGTTAGGCATTCAACCGGGCGATAGAATGACCTACTACTTTGAAGTGTGGGATAATGATGGCATAAACGGCAGTAAAAGTTCGCGCACCGATGTAAAAACATTCAACATGCCTTCGCAGCGCGAAATGGAAAAAGAACTCAACAAAGACAGTAAAGAATTGAAAGATGAATTGAAGGCATCAATGAAAAATGCAAAAGACCTGAAAGAGCAATTGCGCGAAGCGCAGGACAAAATGATGGAGAAGAAAAACCTAAACTGGGAAGACAAAAAAAACTTGAGCGATTTAGCAGATAAACAAAAACAACTACAAGAACAGCTAAAAGAAATAAAAAATAAACTGAGTGAAACCACCAAAAAACAAGAAGAATTTAAACCCGTAAGCGAGCAGGTAAAACAAAAACAAGAAAAACTGCAAGAACTATTTGATAAAGTGCTGGATGACGAAATCAAAAAACTTTATGAGAAGTTAGAAAAAATGCTCGAAGAGTTGAACAAAAAAGATGCCATGGAGAAAATGAGCGACATGGAAATGAGCAACGAAAAATTAGAGAAAGAGCTGGATAGAATGTTAGAGCTATTCAAGAAATTGGAATTTAACCAAAAGCTAGAAGAAACCGCCAACAAACTAGAGCAATTGGCAAAAAAACAAGAAGAACTTGCCAAGCAAACTGAACAGCAAAAAGATGCCGCGCCAAACGATGCCAAATCGCAAGAACAGCAAAAGCAATTGCAGGAAGAACAGAAAAAACTTCAAGAGCAATTGAAAGAAGCAAAAGAAGATTTAAAAGATTTGAAAAAGCTGGATGAAGAAAGCAAAAGCGAACAAGACTTTAAAGAGGCAGAAAAAAACATGGAAACTGCCGAGCAGCAAATGAAAGATGCACAAGACCAAATGCAACAACAGCAAAACAACAAAGCAGTAGGCAACCAAAAAAGCGCATCGAACAACATGAAAAATGCTGCGCAAAAAATGAAAGACATGAAAAGCAAAATGGAGCAGGATGGTATGGCCGAAGACATGAAAGCCATCCGCCAACTGCTCGAAAATATTGTGCGCCTTTCATTTGACCAAGAGAAGTTGATAAATGACTTAAAAGTTGTAAACGTGAACAACCCTAAGTATGTGCAGTTAATGAGTGCCCAACAAAAAATTAAAGAAAACTCTAAAATGGTTGAAGACAGCTTGTTTGCATTAGCCCGCAGGCAAGAAAGCATTTCTAGTTTTGTAACCAAGCAAATGAACGATGTAAACCGCTATCTTGCAAAAGCAATTTCGAGGTTAGAAGACCGCTACATTGCCAACGCATTAAGCGACCAACAGTTTGTAATGACAGGCTATAACAATCTTGCATTGATGTTGAGCGAATCGTTGCAAAACATGCAGCAGCAAATGGCAGAAAGCCAAAGCCAACAACCGCAAGATGGCATGCCCAATGCAGCCTGCAAAAAACCGGGCAAAAACAACAAGGGAATGCCCAACATGTCGCAAATGCAAAAACAACTGAATGATAAAATCAATCAGTTGGGCGAAATGATGAAACGCGATGGGCAGCAAAAAGGTGGCGACAAAGGTTTTCAGCGCGAGCTAAGCAAACAATTTTCAGAACTTTCGGCCAAGCAAGCCGAATTGCGCAAAGCCCTCGAAAAAGTGAATCAAGAACAAAACAAAGACGGCAAAAACACCTTAGGTAATTTAGGCGAAGCCATACAAAAAATGAATGAAACAGAAACGCAATTGGTAAATAAGCAATTGACTACCGAAATGCTGAAACGCCAACAAGATATTTTCACACGATTGTTAGAAGCCGAAAATGCTCAACGCCAACGCGATGAACAACCCGAACGAGAAAGCCGCACAGGCAACGAGCAAGAAAGAAAAATGCCACCATCTTTAGCAGAATACTTGAAACAGCAGCAGCAACAAGCCGATTTCTATAAAACTGTACCACCTGCTTTAAAACCATACTACAAGCAACTCACCGAGCAGTACTTCAGGCATTTTGCTGGCGAAAAATAGGCTTCTATCCTGCACTTTTCCTTCATCGAAAATAAAGTGAAATAAAAATGAAACAAAACTTATCGTTCTGCGAATAAAGAGGGTATATGCACCCTATTCTATTCTCTAACCTTACAAGAACACGAAACATCCGGTGGGTGGAGTATGTGTTGTGGATGTTGCTGCTATTGGCAGGAACACGCGCAAATGCTGCAACATATTACTGGGTTGGTGGTTCGGGGAACTGGAGCGAACTTCACCATTGGGCTGCCACCTCCGGAGGTGCTGGAAGTGCATTCAATCAACCACCAAGCATAGGCGACAATGTAGTTTTCAATCGTTATTCATTTAACGGCACAAAACAAAGTGTTACCTGCAATACCGTTTCATCGTGTGCAAACTTAGATTTTAGCGATGCAACATATACATACAAAAGCACCAATGCGCCAACCTTTTCACTATCATCCAACCTCTCAATTTCAGGCTATGTAAAAATGCCTTCAGATTTAAAGTTCACTAACAATGGAAGTATAATTTTAGATGGAGCAGGAACAAAAACAGTTTGCATTCCAATGACTGTTGCAGGTTCAGGTTCCATACAAGCACATCATCTTTCTGGTTCGTGGACATTAGTTTCAAATCTAAATTTTGTAACCGGTCGTGTGTTACTTAATAAAGGAGAACTGAACACGAATGGCAAAACACTTACAATTCAGCAATTTAGTTCGAGCAGCAGTGATGCACGCACATTAACTTTAGGAAGTTCAAAAATTCAACTTCGTCCGGTAGCATTAACTGCTTCAAACAGCAGTGTTGTTGCATCGTGGGATATTAGTAATTCCAACGCAATGACATTGAATGCAGGAACCAGCGAGATTCAATTTTATGCCACAACCAACAACATTACTTCCATTTTTAGAGGAGGTGGATTAGCATATAATCTCATTTCTGTACACATGGCGAATTCTGCGCCTACTTCTACATCTACAAAAAACAATGTAACCTTTGAGGACGATAACTCTATTAAACGAATCACATTCACAAAAGGAACAGCATTGTTCAATGGCAGCAACACAATAAGTGAAGTATTCAGTTTAAAAAACGGGCATAGATATAGATTCAAATATGGAACAACACAAACATTCAACGGCACTGCATCATTCACTTCATCTGCAACTCAATCTTCGCCAATTTACATTCAAAGTACTTCGAATGGAAACTATGCAACATTTTCAAAACCAGCAGGTATTGTATGTACCGACCACGTTTACATCAATCACATCAAAGCAATTGGAGGTGCTTCATGGAACTCGGCAAGTACAAACTTTAACCAATCACCTGCATTTATCTCTGGTTGGAATTTTGGAGGCTCAAGCGCGCAAATCAATGCAACTATACAAGGTGGTATAAAATGTAAAGGAGAAGCCTTCAACCTTAAACTTACTTTTAGTGGCACTACTTTCCCTGTTACCTGTGTACTACAAGATATGTGGACACAGCAATACGATACAATTGAAAATATAACCAACTCAATTTACTATCATTCGGTAAACCCATCGTTTTCTACGTCCTACAAAGTTGTAGAAATATCCAGCAGTGGTTGCTACAATGCAACTGCTACTTTAACGGGAGTTCAAGCTTTGGTAGAAGTGCCACTTTACGGCAGGCTCGCAACATGGTTGGGGCTGCGCAGTTCCGACTGGTACGACTGCAACAACTGGGATAACAATGCAGTACCCGAAGACACAGTAGATGTTGTGATTGTGCCCAACCAAATGATGACACAACCTGTGATTGCATCGGGTAGTGCTACCACACAACAAATTGAAATAGCTTATGATGCAGACTTGACATTATTCGGCTCAAACACTTCATTAAATGTGTTCGGAGACTTTATCAATCACGGCACTTTTAATCCTAATGATGCACAAATTTCATTTATAGGCAACAACGTGGCTGCCATAAGCGGTGGCGATTACCAAACATTAGTAATTAACAACACCACACCCGATGGAATTGCCCTGCAAGACAGCGTTGCTGTATCTGGCACACTAACCTTAAACAATGGTATAGTAAACACTAACGGTAATTTGATAAACATTACCAATTCATCGCCAAGCGCACTTACAAACTTTGGAGCCGATAATTATGTAAATGGCGTGCTTCAACGTTCTATAAGCGACACCAGCACCTATTCATTCCCGGTGGGCGATGATGTTATTTATGCCTTAGTAGATATTAAACCAAGAGGCAGCACAGGTGGCGTAACCTCACTAAAAGTACAATTCATAAACAAACCAGGCACTGACGATGGTTTAGATTTAAACTTAAACGGTGTAGCCATTAACTCGGTGCATCCGGCAGGAATTTGGTTGATAGAACCCGACCAACAACCTTTGTTTGGCGATGGTTTAAGTGGCGACTACGAATTGACATTCCACTTAGATGGTTTTCCAAATCTTGCAGACTATAACTTCTATGTTCTTACAAGGCACGATACTTCATCGTTAGCCAAAGACTGGACGGTTGCAAGCGAAGTTTCGGGCAATCAAATTGTAGATGGCAAGTTGGTAGTAAGCGGCATCACTCACTTCTCTCAATGGGGAATTGGCCAAGGCGGTGGAAATCCACTCCCTGTAAAAATGACAGAATTCAAGGCTGCTCCGGTAGATAATAAATACATCCAACTAAAATGGACAACCGAAACAGAAGTAAACAACAGCGGTTTCCTTGTAGAGCGCAGCATAGATGGCGAAGAATACAGCAACATCGGCTTTGTGCCTGGCAACGGCAACAGCACCGAACTACACAGCTATACATTCAACGATAAAAATGTAGAGAGCAGAAAACGCTACTACTACCGCTTGAAACAGATAGATAATGATGGAACATCGGAATATTCAAAAGTAGTAAGTGCGCAATTGGGAGGCGATAAGCAACAACGCATCGGTGAGTTTATTCCAAACCCAACCAGCAATATTGCCAACGTGGACATCTACTCGGCAATAGACCAAAAAGTAACTTTTGAATTCAAAAATACTTTAGGACAATTGGTGAAAAAGGGCGATGTAACACTAAGGAGAGGAAATGGCACCTACCGCTTAGATGTATCGGATCTATCATCAGGAAACTATTTGGTAGTAATAAATACAGCCGAACAGATTTACACGAAAAAATTAGTTGTAAGAAATTAAACAAAGATTTAAGATACAGACAGGCGTGGGTTTTCAGAGAGGGTTTTCCCACCCTGTTTTGTTCTTAGAATAAGAAAAATATTGATGTTAAACTCCTCAAAACAACCAAAGAATGAAAGTTGAAAAAGCAAAATCTACTTTTCAAACAATGGCTCAAACTTTTAAGATACAGGCAGGCGTGGGTTTTCAGAGAGGGTTTTCCCACCCTGCTTTGTTCTTTATTAAGCATCACAAAAAAGATTTTAAAACCTCGCGGCATTGAATCATATAAAATCAAAGCCGATTAAAATTTTAGATACAGACGGGCGCAGGTTTTCAGAGAGGGTTTTCCTGCCTCGTTCTGTTTTTTCTTAAAAAAATAAATGTAAGTATTTAGATACAGGCAGGACGCTGAGGTTTTATTAGAGAGGTTTTTCCTCACGTCCTGTTTTTTCCTTCCCTTGGTGTTACCGCAAATACTTATCACCAATATCACACTTTCACTTTCTTCAACAATTCTGTAACTTACTGACAATGAAAAATATCCGATATATTTAATAAAAAAGTTATTCCTTGCGGCTCTTTACAAAACATCCATGAAAAAAACAGGTCTTCAATCAGAAAAATTCTACGCACACGACTGGCCACAACAAAACTCTGACATAGACCTCGCAATTCACGATTTACCGCACCATTCATCTACAACCGAGTGGTGGTATCTCAACACGCACTTAACAACCAAAACAGGAAAAGAGTTTTCGCTCTTTGCATCCTTTTTTCGTACCATTATCAGTTACGATGAAAAAACAAAAAAAGCCGAATTTGGTCATTCGGTTTTGTGGGCTTTAACGGATGTTGAAGATAAAAAATACAAAGCTGTTTCGCTTATTGATAAGCGCGCACCCAAGCTGGGTATCGAAAAAATAAATCGTGGCGAAGCCATGAAAGATCCCTTCATAAAACGCGCAGCATTAGAAATGTTGAAGAAGGGCGTTGTGCCCTACCCTGATGAATTACTAAAAGACCACCCAACCATTTCTTTCGATAAACTTTACCTGAACTACGACAATAATATTTTTAAGAAAGAGAAAGACGGCTCTTACACATTGCAATTGCAGCACGCAGAGCAGCAACTCAACATTGCATTAAAATTCACCCCAAAGAAAAAAGCCATTCGCCATGGCGACAATGGCGTTGTGCGTGGCATAGCCTCAGAGGATATGTATTATTACTTCATACCTCGCAATGAAGTAAAAGGCACAGTAAAAGTTGGCAAAACAAAATATGAAGTTACGGGCGAAGGTTGGTACGACCATGAGTTTGGATGTCCGCCTCCGGCAAAAAAAACCAACAAACCCGAAACAGATAAAGACCAAGTTTCGTGGAACTGGATAGCCATGCAATTGAATAACGGCTGGGAGCTAACAGCTTATGATTTAGTAAATGATAAAACCGGCTCAAAAGCAGGATCTTTAGCAATACTTATTGACCCAAAAGGCAACCGCTACCAAACGCCAAAATTCACTATGACTTCTTTTGGCGAGCCATTTTGCAGCACACGCACATTTACCGAATATCCCACTTCGTGGAAAATAGAAGTACCAGAGTTTGGGTTGAAAGTAGAAGCGGTAGCAACTTTCCAACATCAAGAATTTGGCACAGTAATTTCCAAACCTGCATTTTGGGAAGGCAGAATGGAATTGAACGGCATCATGAAAGGCAAAAAAATTGGCGGCAAAGGCTATTTGGAACGCCATGGATTTGTAGCACTTGCCAACATGAAAGATTTTCTGAAGGCAGTATCAAAGCAAACACTGAAATCTATCAATAGAATATTGCCTATGTCTTTCGGGCAAGAAAAGTTTGAAGAATTAGTATCAAAAAAAGGCAACAAAACTTTTGTTGCAGATTTAGATAAAGAAGCCTACATCAACACTTTTATAAAACCAATTAGAGAAGTTACCGACCGCAGTGGCAAATCGTGGAGGTCGTATGCCACCATAGCCTGCTGCGATGTGGTAGGCGGCAATTCGCAAGATGCAATTGACTGGCTGGCATTGCCAGAGCTAATGCACGTTGGCTCGTTGATTGTAGATGATGTGCAAGACAAATCTGAAGTGCGCAGGGGTGGGCTTTCGGCACATAAAGTGCATGGCGAAGCTACTGCTATTAACTCTGGCACGGCCTGTTATTTTATTGGCCAAGTTTGTATTTACGAAGCCAAAGACAACGTTGAAAAAAAGATTCAAATTTACAATTGGTATTTTGAAACCATGCGAGCTTCGCACAGCGGGCAGGCTATGGATATTTACGGCTTAGATTACATGATGCCACAAGTATTAAAAGATGATGCTGCTGCTAAATTGTTACCCAAAAGAGTGTTGGCTACACATCGTTTAAAATCTGCCGCACCGGCAAGCTACTTAGCAAAGATTGGCGCATTGTTGGGCGATGGCTCACCCGAACAAATTGAAGGCTTGGGCAATTACTATGAAGCATTAGGCATATCGTTTCAAATTATTGACGACACTTTGAATTTGAAAGGTTTTAAAGACCACCTAAAAACCAAAGGCGAAGATATTACTGCCGGAAAAATTACTTATCCTGTTGCTAAAGCATTAAGCGTAATGCCAAAAGCCGATCGCAAAAAATTATGGGATATTGTAAAATCTAAAACCGAAGATATTTCGGAAATAAGTAAAGCTGTTGCATTGATCGATAAATATAAAGCAATAGAAACTTGCGAAACCGAAGCCAAGCAAATTCTCGAAAAAGCATGGAAAAAACTTGACCCATTGGTGCGCGACTCTATGGTAAAACTGAACTTGCGCGCATTTAGTTGGTTTGTTTTAGAGCGTACTTATTAGTGAGCTTACAAAATAGCTTGTGTAACAATCAGCTATCAACGTACATCTCTACTTTGCTTGCAAATTACCGCAGCAAGGTTAGCGAGCCTTTCTTTATTTGTTCAAAATGTTCGTCAATAAATGTGAGCCTTAGTTGCCACACATATACACCAGCATCTGCTTTTGCGCCATTATAAAATCCATCCCAAAAAACATTATGGTCTGTGGTTTCAAAAACCTTTTCGCCACTGCGATTAAACACTTGCAACAACATAAGTTCCAAGGCCTGCACGTTGCCATAAATTTGAAAATAATCGTTTACCCCATCATCATTTGGCGAAAACATATTGGGTACAAACACGCCATAATCTGGCACTACTTCCACCATCACATCTTGCTCCGCTCTGCAACCAACACTGTTCTTCACTTCCACTTTGTAAAGTGTACTTTCTATGGTATTGGTTACAGGGCTTGAACAATTGCTACAACTAAGCAACTGCGCGGGAGTCCACTCGGTTTCATAACTACCTGCATTGCCGGTTAGTACATAGCTAAGCTGCGCAGTTTCACCAAGTTTTATACTTACTGCTGGCATGGCTTGCACCGCAAAATCATAAATATATGCCAACGAAAAACTGTTTGTTACCGTACAACCATTTACATCAATTACTGTAACCGCATAATTGCCTGGTGCAAGCTGGGTTAAGTTCAGCCCTCCTACCCCATTGTTCCAAACAATTTGATAAGCAGGAACGCCTCCGCTTGGGCTTAATGAAATACTTCCATCATTGGGGTTGGTAACACAAGTTGGGTTGGTAAAACTTGATGTGAGTAAAAGCTCCGCAGGTTCGTTTACAGCAGCAAACGCAGCTTTCGTGCAGCCAAGATTATCAGTAACTGTTACCGAAAAACTACCGACTGCAAGTGCTGTCAAATCTTGGGTAATAGCACTGTTGCTCCACAAAAAATTGTATGGAGTTTGCCCGCCCGACAAACCTACACTTATTGCACCATTGTTGTTGCCATAACAAGTAATATCTGTAACTGTTACCGATAGCACAACATCGGGATTCACTTCTACAACCACCGATGTAGCAGCAGTACAGTTATTAGCGTCAGTTACTGTAACAGAATAAGTAGTTGTAGCAGTAGGCGAAACAGTTACCACATCACTGTTTGTCGCATTATTCCATACATAAGCTACTCCACCGCTGGCAGTAAGCGTAGTTGATTCGCCAAAACAAAGAGTATCGCCTGCTGGGCTTATCAAAGCAATTGGCAATGCATTTACAGTTATAGAGGAAGTGGCAGTAGCAGTACAAGAATTTACATCAGTGGCAGTAACAGAATAAACAGTAAAAGTATCGGGCGAAACATTTATTGAAGCTGTGCTTGCAGCATTGCTCCATAAATAACCAACACCGCCACTTGCACTTAGTGTTGCACTTTTGCCATTGCAAATTGCCGATGTTGCCGGAGTAACCGCAACTATCGGAAGCAGATTAACAACAACAGATGCCGATGCTACGGCAGTACAAAAATTCGCATCTGTTACCGTAACAGAATATGATGAAGTATTTGCAGGGCTTTCTATAACAGAATTATTTACCTCGCCATTGCTCCACAAATAATCAGTTCCTCCACTTGCAGTTAGTGTAGCGCTATCGCCAATACATATAGATTGAGTTGATGGATTTATGGCAGCAAGCGGAAGTGCATTTACGGTAACAGTGCTGCTACTTGTGGCAGTACAGTTATTGGCATCGGTTACAGTAACACTGTAAGTAGTTAATATACTTGGCGAAACAGAGTTTGTGGCAGTGCTTACAGCATTACTCCAAACATAACTCACTCCTCCGCTTGCAACAAGCGTAGCGTTTGCTCCATTACATATAGCAATAGATGAAGGGTTGATGGATGCAACTGGTAAACTATTAACCACTACTGAAGAATTGGCAATTGCAGAACAACCATTTGCATTTGTAACCGTTACAGTGTACGCTGTATTTACCAATGGATTTACATTTATCATCGCAGTAGAAGCAGCATTACTCCAGTTATAAACCACTCCACCACTCGCAGTTAAAACCGTACTTTCTCCTTCGCATATCGCAATGCCTGCCGGAGTAACAATAGCATTTGGCAAAGCATTAACTTTTACATTTACAAAAGCTGAATCTTTATATCCATTCAATGCTGTAGTTACCACAGTGTATTTTACATCGGCTGCGGGGCTTACTGATATTGCAGCAGTTGTAGCGCCATTACTCCACAGATATGAACCACCGCCACTTGCAGTAAGTGTAGTGCTTTCGCCAAGGCAAATTACACTATCGCCTGCAATAGCAGCCGGCAAACAACCATTACTCAAAGTTCCGGCATCGCACGGGCATTGGTCGTTGATATCTGCAACACCATCGCCATCGCCATCGGCATTAGCGCTTGCTGTGCTATTGGCAACCAATAGCAAACCATAGGGATTTGAATTGCCGCCATTTGGAAAATTGTAAACCTGCACATCTACATAATTCAACCCTGCTACCCACGGCCCCGTTAAAGTGATGTTTAATGGAGAATTATAACTACCACCATTTATTCCTGTTGAAGTTCCATTTACAAAAACATCGGTAATAGTATTATCTGCATAACCCGAAAAATACAACACATAATTCCCGGCAGTTGCCACGCTATTGCCATTACAATCGGCAGGTAAGTTCAGCGTAAGTCTAAAATAAATGTATCCATCATTATAGTTAGCACCACAGTTTGCAGCCGCACCGGTTATCCAATTTCCATTGTTTACAGGTGGTGGCAAAGCAGCCGGATTTACCCACGACCCTGGCGCACAATTATTGTTTATTAATGCAGTGCCGAATGTTAAACCCATAGGATTGGGTGGATTACTGGCATACCATGATGAAACTGTCCATATTGGATCTACACTACCTGCTGTACCTTGCCCTGTAGAAAGTTTTGCAGGATTTGGAAAAACCTGCGCTATCAGTTCATGAACTTGAAACAGCAATAAAAAAGCTATTATAAATCGTAAAGCTAACATCATAAGTGCGGCATATCTTTTTGAATCATCACTTCATCAATAGTTCACAAACTTAATTAGAAGAAAGGAAGTGCAGTACAATTTCTTGTTATTGTTATTCTAAACTCATCAGCAACTTGCACACCATTTCTACCATTTGGCTACTTACATCCAAGTGCGTTACAAAACGCACTTGTGTAGCAGAAAAAGGTTGCACCTTAATCTGATACTTCACCAACTTTTCAGCAAAAAGTACAGCATCGTCCACTTCGGCAATTACAATATTGGTGTGAACCGGCAACACACTTTTCACCATTGCGCATTGCTTCAATGCAGCTTCTATTTGCCGAGCATGTAAATGATCTTCACCCAATCGCATCACATTATTATCAAGCGCGTACATACCCGCAGCAGCGAGCAAACCTGCTTGCCTCATTCCACCACCCAATGCTTTCCTAATCTTGCGTGCCTTTTTTATAAAATCGTTATTGCCTATAAGAACAGAACCCACCGGAGCGCCCAATCCTTTTGAAAGACATACAGACATGCTATCAAACAAGCCACTAAGCTCGAATGGCGTGGCATTTAGCGCGCATAGTGCATTAAAAATACGCGCACCATCGCAATGCAAAATCAACTGATGCCCTTTACAATATGCACTTATTGCTTTCATCTCTGCTATCGAGTATATACTTCCACCACCTTTGTTTATTGAATTTTCTATTGCTACCATGCGTGTGTTTGGGTACCAATCAAAATCGGGCAACATACAACTTTCAATATCGCTGGTGTCCATCTTACCATTCAGCCCATTCGTAAGCCGCACACTCACGCCCGAAATCATTGCCCATGCGCCTGTTTCGTAGTTGTATATGTGCGAAAGTTTATCGCAAATCACCTCGTCTAATGCTTGGGTATGCGCCTTGATAGCTACTTGATTGCTCATTGTACCTGATGGAAAAAACAAGCCCGCCTGCATGCCAAAAAGTGCGGCAACTTTTTCTTCCAAAGCGCGTACCGTTGGGTCTTCGGCAAATACATCATCACCTACCTGCGCATCTATCATTGCCTGCAACATGGCGGCAGAAGGTTTTGTTACAGTGTCGCTTCTAAAATCTATAATTTGCATGCTTATTGGTTTGTAAAATTTACAACATTCAGCCTTCAGATAAATAGCAATAATCCCTTATTTTCTCTCAAACAATTTTTGCAGCCATCTAATTAGTTGAATACTTGTTCAACAAATCTGCCGAATAATGATGGCTGCAACAAAATCGGAAACACAAAACCAATAACACTACCTGTAAAATGCGCAACATGACCGATGTTATCGCCACCTCTTTTAGCCATGTATGCGCTGTATAAAAGGTAAATTGGCCCAAAAATATATGCAGGAATTGAAGGCAAAAACATAATTGAAATTCCACCGGTTGGGTTCAACAAAATAGAAGCAAACACAACTGCCGCCACTCCACCACTGGCGCCCAAACTGCGATATGCGTAATTGTTTTTTTGTGTAAAAAGATTATAGGAATCGGCTAATGCTACTGCACCAAAATACATAACAACATACAGCGATGCACCAAAGGGAAACAGCATACTGAAATACTGCTCTACATAAGTGCCAAAGCTCCAAAACGCAAGCATATTAAAAAGCAAATGCCCCACATCGGCATGAATGAAAGAGCAAGATACAAGCCTATGCCATTCGTTATTTCTCCAAATCCGGAATGGATAAAAAATTAGTTTATCAATCAAACTATGATTGTTGAATGCAAGAAAGGATATCAAGCAGGTAACAATAGCAATAATAACGGTTAGGCTCATTTGAATTGGCTTTTACAGATATTGGTTTTTGAAACTAAACAACATCCGTTTTGGGCAAATGTAGGAAAGGCGAGTAAAGAAGCAAATGCCAATTACTTCAAGCAAGAACCATCCATCATTTCAAGCAGCAACACTGTGCCTCAATTATCAATCTCAAAAGTTAATCGTTGCAAAGCATAACTATCAGATGAGTTACCAATAAACAATGAATACGTGCCACTATCCACTTGCCATGATTTTTTAGCGGCATTGTACCAAGCTAAATCCCGAATCGGCACAGAAAGTGTTGTGCTTTTTTGTTCGCCCGATTGTAACGCCATCTTTGTAAATGCGCGCAACAATTTTTCGGGCATATCTACCTTTGAATTTTGAATTCCAATATACAACTGCACCACTTCGGCACCACTTCTATTGCCAGTATTTTTTACAGCAAAATTTACTTGCAATGTGTCATCTATATTCAACTTCGTTTTGCTTGCCACAACATTTGAAATATCAAATTCAGTATAACTCAATCCAAAGCCAAAAGGAAAACGGGCTACTTTTTTTTGCTTATCAAAAAGAGTGTATCCGTGGTAGTATCCATATTCTGCCGTTGTCGCATACGAATCGAAATGCGGCAAATCCATTTCATTTACAGGAACAGTAAAAGGCAGCTTTCCACTCGGGTTCACATCACCAAAAATAATTCGCGCCAATGCGGCTCCGCCTTCCATGCCGTTGTAAAAAGTTTGCAAAACAGCCGGTACAGATTCATACCATTCTTCTACAGTAATTGCAGCTCCTGCCACCAAAACCACAATTACCTTCTTATTGAATTTTGCAGCAGTTTTAATTATATCAATATCTTGTTGATGCAAATGCAGATAAGCCCTATCGCCACCCAAGCCCAATTTACCCGAACGCACTACCATATTTTTTTTATTCGGCTTGGTACGGCTGCGAATCACGCCATCCGAAATGTATTCACCTTCATCATTAAAGGTGGTTCCGGCAACCACAATCACGGCATCTGTTTGTTTGCAAAGAGTTTCTATATCTTGAAAATCCTTGTCGTTCATAGACCTTACTTTCACATTGCTGCCAGAAAGATAGTTTGAAACTCCCTGCAACGGAGTAATAATATATTGAGGTTTTACAGAACTGCTTCCTTTATCGCCAGTTTGCGCAAGTGCAGCCAACGAGCCAACAACAGCAACAGATTGAAGATTGGTTTTATCGAGTGGTAAAACATTACCTTGATTCTTCAACAACACGGCACTTTTTTCTGCAGCCTCGCGGGTAAGGTCAATATGCTTTTGTGCGCCAAGCAAATCGGCTGGGTATTGTTGAAATTCATTTCGCGAAGCAAAAAACACCTTAGTGCGCAAAATTGGAAACACCAGTTTATCAATATCCTGTGTGGTAATCGCGCCACTTTTCATTGCAGCTTTAACTTTAGTTGCTTTATAAAATTTTGCTCTTGGCATTTCTATGTTCATACCCGCTTTTATACCTTCTACGGTATTGCTTACACCCCACATCCAATCTGAAGTGATATAGCCTTTAAAACCCCATTCATTCCGTAAAATATCTGTGAGCAAGTATCTGCTTTCGCCACAGTAAACTCCATTCAACTTGTTGTAGCCACTCATTATAGATGCTGCGCCATTTTCTACAGCCTTCTTAAAATGCGGCAGATAAACTTCATGTAGTGTTCGCTCACTCATATTCATGCTTCCGCCAAAACGATTGTTTTCCATACTGTTTGCGGCAAAGTGCTTTAAACAGGCTTGCACATTATGTTTTTGAATTCCGGCAACAAGTGCAGATGCCATAACACCTAAATGATGAGGATCTTCACCATAAGTTTCTTGCGCCCTGCCCCAAGCCGGATGTCGCAGCAAATTCATACACACGGCACCCGAGTAGTTTCCGCCTATTGCCCGAATTTCTTCTGCCATAGCTTCGCCAATTTTATACTCCAAATCGGCATCCCAGCTTGCACCACGCGCCATTGTAACCGGAAAGGCCGTAGCCCCTTTGGCAAAACTAACCCCACGGGGGCCATCAACAAAAACCGTTGGAGCTATGTGAAATCTTTTTACACCGCCCGCTTTTACAGGCTTTACTGAATTTGAGAACAAAAGCGATGCTCCAAAAGCTGTAACTCCATTACCTCGAATTTCATTTAACTTTTCTTTTAAAGTAAGCTGAGAAAGAATTTTGCCGGCAATAGAATCGGCCATTGCTTCATTAAAACTTTCGGGCAACCGAAGCCCCTGTGCAACAGCGAAAAACGGCATTAAAACAGTGATGAACAAAGAGATACGAAAACTCATAGGAGGCGAATCTGCCGAAAAAATATTAATACTTAGGCTTGAAAGAAGTACCATTTTATTGGCAAGCTCGACTGCCGCTATAAAAGTTTTAACAATGCTGTTTACAACTACACATAATTATTTAAACATCTCATTTCATATCTGTGATAAAATCCTATTTTCGTGGTTCGTTTTTAAAAAAAATAAATAAACAATCTCTTACAATGAAGCAAATTGTACTATCGCTGGGAGTCTTGGCATTTGTTGCTACACAGGCGCAAAATGTGAAATCATCAATCAAAGACCCTTCGCTTAAACGCTCTTACTACACCCACGAAGGTGTACCGACAAACCACGCTCCAAAACTTTCTGCTCCGGTATCAGCTCCGCAATCTTCTGCCGGAAGAGCTGTAAACTCTGTGGTAATTGGCGTAGCAGGTAATTTATACACAGCGTTAAATGAAGGAACCAAACCTTTGTATGCAGACGATTCTATTAGCGCAGTTACTTTTATTCATAGAGGTTTGAATCAAGCCAATATTCTTGATAATAAAGGGCAATATATGTTTGATGTATCAAAAGATAAAGGTGCAAGCTGGTCATTAAATATTGGACCACTAAACCCTGCGGCTCAGTACGTTGGTACCCCATCAGCACGTTTTCCCAAGCTGCTATTTTTCGACCAAACAACACATTGGTTGCAGACAGCTC
>CAZYXR010000034.1:29898-33225 GCA_964650845.1 uncultured Chitinophagaceae bacterium | reverse complement strand
TATTCCATTCTACCTACGTATTGCAAACGAATTGTATTTAAAAAGATTGATTGTTGGCGGCTTTGATTTTGTATATGAATTCAGCAGAAACTTCCGCAACGAAGGCATGGATAGAACACACAACCCCGAGTTTACGGTGTTGGAATTTTATGTTGCCTACAAAGATTATTTCTGGATGATGGATTTTACCGAAACATTGTTTGAAAAAATTGCGTTGGCACTGCACGGCACAACCGATGTGCAAGTGGGTGAAAACATTATTTCGTTTAAAGCTCCTTTTAAAAGAATAGGGATTTTGGATGCAATACAAGAAGCCACCGGAGAAGATGTAAACACCATGGATGAAGCCAAGCTGTTTGACCTGTGCAAAAAACATCGCATTGATGTAGATGCCACAATGGGCAAGGGTAAATTGGTAGATGAATTGTTCAGCGAGCTGTGCGAAAAGAAATTTGTGCAACCGACTTTTATTATTGACTACCCGGTAGAAATGAGCCCACTCACCAAAAAACACCGCAGCAAACACGGCTTGGTTGAGCGATTTGAATTGATGATAAACGGTAAAGAACTTGCTAACGCATACAGCGAGTTGAACGACCCAATTGACCAACGTGCCCGCTTTGAAGACCAAGTAAAATTGATGGAGCGCGGTGATGACGAAGCTATGTTTATAGATCATGATTTTTTACGCGCTTTGGAATATGGCATGCCGCCAACATCGGGCATCGGAATAGGCATTGACAGGTTAGCAATGTTGATGACCAACCAAGCGAGCATTCAAGAGGTATTGTTTTTTCCGCAAATGAAACCCGAGCAAAGCGAGGGCTAAATTCATTCAAACAAGATTGAAAAAGTGTAACTCATGCAATACTTACAATACGAATTTTTTTCTTCGTCCGAAGATGAGCAGCAATGGTTAATTGCACTGCTTTCCGATTTACCTTTTGAAGGTTTTGAAGAAACCAATATTTCTGTGCGGGCATTTATAAAAGCCGATGCCATAGATGACGGAGAAGTGCGACTGACATTGGATGCGAACAATCTTGGGCATGTGCAATTTGCAGTAAATGTGATTGAGCAAAAAAACTGGAACGAAGAATGGGAGAAGAACTTCCCTCCGGTTGTGATAGCGGAAAAAGTTGGCATTCGCGCCCCTTTTCACGCGCCCATGAACACCGAAATAGAATTGATTATTGAACCAAAAATGAGTTTCGGAACCGGGCATCATGCAACAACCTCATCAATGATAACGCTGATGTTAGAGATGGACTTCAAAAACAAATCTTTGTTGGACATGGGTTCGGGCACGGGTGTGCTTGCCATTCTTGCAAGTAAATTGGGAGTAGAAGTACCCGTAGCTATTGACCACGAAGAGTGGGCTTATGAAAATGCTATAGAAAATGCTCAACGTAACAGCACTAATATTGATGCTCGACTAAGTGATGCAGCAACAGCAATTGACGAAAAATTTGATGTAATTTTGGCAAACATCAACCGCCACATTATTGTTGAACATCTACAACATTGGATGCCACTGTTAAACCCAAAAGGTGAAGTATTACTAAGTGGTTTTATTGAGCAAGATTTGCTCGCAATTCGCGAACTATGCGCTTCGCTTTCGTTACAAGAAAAACAGTTGATACAAAAAGGCGAATGGGTTGCAATGAAGTTTCAACTCAACTAACTACTCAAGCAAATCTACATACCAAAAACCAGTGTCATAGCCCGATGAATTGCTATGGCAATTATCATCATCAGTGCTTGGTTTTGCGTAGTTGCGATAGACCATTTTGCCAATATTGTAATCAATAGGTTTTTTAAAAAGAGGCCCATCAAAAACAAAAGAATGATACTCTCCGTTTTCACCGCATGGATCTACATTTTCAGGTAGCATTTCCAATAAATCATCATCTATCAATCGGCCGCAAAAAGACTTATCTAAATACTTTTCATTTACACACACCAACACCGCTTTAAAGCCATTATCAATAAACATTCGCATCAATTCTTTTGAGTTGCATTGCCACAAAGGGTAAATACCTTGCAAGCCGACCGTTGCCAATTTGCTATCTCTGTATGCCTTTAAATCTTCTAAAAAAATATCGCCAAAAATTGAATGAGTTACATTTTGCTGTTTGAGAATGTTCATGGCATTTTGCATCACCTCATCATACACACTCATGGTTGGCATTTCGGGCAGTAGAATTTTTTGCAATGGCAGCCCAATTGCATCTGCTTGCTTTTCGAGCAAAGCACTGCGCACACCGTGCATCGAAATTCTATCGTTGGCACTATTGATAGTAGTTAGCAAACATTGTACATGCACTTCTTTTTGGCTTAATACTTTCCATAGTGAAAGCGAAGAATCTTTGCCTCCGCTCCAGTTCATTACAGCATTTATCATGGTGCATTTTAGTATGTTTTCTTTACTAAGGCAATTGTAATTAGAAACATATATTCGCACATCAAAAAATTTACATCCATGAATATTCGCCTTTCGTTTATTGCTTTTGCAATTGCCGGCATGTTGTTAGTTTCATGCAACAATCAATCTTCATCATCGGCAGCAAACAATGATTTTGAAACTCAGTTGCAAGAAAAATTTGCAAATGCCAAAGACGGAGACATCATCGAGTTGCCCGAAGGAACTTTCACTTTCGTTCGGCCACTTGTGTTGGATGGTGTAAAAAACATCATCATTCGAGGCCAAGGAAAAGACAAAACCATACTAAGTTTTAAAGGGCAAAAAGATGGGGCAGAAGGTATGCGCATTACAGCCGATGGCGTGGTGTTGGAAAATTTCACCATTATGGATGCAAAAGGCGATTGTATAAAAGTGCAGGATGCAAACGGCATCACTTTTCGCAATTTAAAAGTGGGCTGGTCTAAATTACATTCTACACAAAATGGTTCGTATGGACTTTACCCGGTGGGCTGCACAAATGTGTTGATGGATAATTGCGAGATATTTGGAAGCAGCGATGCAGGCGGATATGTTGGGCAATCGAAAAATATTGTTGTAAAGAATTGCCATGTGCACGATAATGTGGCGGGCATTGAAATTGAAAATTGTGTGGACGCGGATGTACTCGATAATTTATGCGAAAACAACACTGGCGGTATTTTGGTTTTCGACTTACCCGAATTGCCAGTAAAAAATGGTAGCCGCTGCCGAATTTTCAACAATAAAATTATCAATAACAACGTAAACAACTTTGGAGTAAAAGGCACGGTGGTTGCAGAAATTCCGGCAGGTACAGGCGTTATTGTAATGGCTACCAACGAATGCCAGGTTTTTAATAACGAGATAAAAGGGCACAATACTTT
>CAZYXR010000034.1:6009-29888 GCA_964650845.1 uncultured Chitinophagaceae bacterium | reverse complement strand
AGTGCGGCAATTGTATCGTACGCTTCGTTGCAAAAGCCATTTAAAGATACTTTGTACGATCCGTTTCCGGGTGGCATCAGCTTTCACGACAATGTAATAGAGCGCGGCAACGGAAAACCGGATGTAAGTGTTGCATTTGGACAATTATTTACAGCTATGTTTGGCGATAAAGTTCCAGAGATTGTGTTTGATGGATCGGTAAATCCAAAGTATTTAGACTCGTACGGAAATGTAAAAGACGAGTACCGAATTTGTGTTCGCAACAACGGCAATGTGGAGTTTGTAAACTTAGACCTTGCCAACAAAGGCAAGAACATAAGCAAAGATGCTAACAAAGTAAATTGCACTTTGCCAAGTTTGAATCAAGTAAAACTAACGCAGAATTAGACACTACAGGCTTGCTACAAAGGCTTGTGTAACACTCAGTGTTTTATCTATTTCTGTTTGCGTTATTGCATTTGAAACAAACCATGTTTCAAAAGGCGATGGCGGCAAGTAAACACCATATTGCAAGCAGAAATGAAAATACTTTTTGAACAACTCATTATTGGCATTTGCAGCGCTTTCAAAATCAACTATTGGATGTTCGCTGAAATGAATACTGATCATGCTTCCCACACGATTTATCTGCACAGGAATACTTTTTTGTCCGAATGCAAATTGCAAGCCTGCTTCTAAAGTTTTAGTAACAGTATTGATATGTTGATACACAGAATCATCAGCACTTAAAATGCTAAGAGTAGTGAGGCCCGCCCGCATGGCAATTGGGTTTCCGCTCAATGTTCCGGCCTGATACACTTTACCTACGGGAGCAACGCTTTCCATCAAATGTTGCTTACCGCCATAAGCACCAACGGGCATTCCTCCGCCAATAATTTTTCCATAACAAATTAAATCTGCATCTACACCAAACACTTCTTGCGCACCACCTTTTGCCAAGCGAAAGCCTGTCATTACTTCATCAAAAATCAATACAATGTTTTCGTGATTGCAGATGCTGCGCAAGCCTTGCAAAAAATTATTTTGCGGTGGAATACAACCCATGTTTCCGGCCACCGGTTCAAGAATAATTGCAGCAATTTCTCCTTTATGTTTTGTAATCAAATCTTGTACTGCCTGTAAATTATTGTAGGGAGCAACAAGCGTATCTTCGGCAGAGCCTTTGGTAACACCAGCCACATTATGTATGCCAAGCGAAGCAACACCGCTACCTGCTTTTACCAAAAATGGATCGGCATGACCGTGATAGTTACCTTCAAACTTTATGAACTTGTTTTTACCTGTAAACCCCCGCGCTACGCGCAATGCGCTCATGCAGGCCTCGGTACCACTGTTTACCATACGCACCAAATCTACATTTGGGCACAGTTGCTTTATCAGTTTGGCTACTGCTGTTTCTAAGCTGGTAGGCGCTCCAAAACTAAGCGAAGATTGCAATTGCTTTTGCACTTCGGCAACTACAGTTTCATTGGCATGACCAAGTATCATTGGTCCCCATGAATTGATAAAATCTATGTAGCTTTTTCCTACTTCGTCAAAAAGATAAGCACCCTTAGCAGAATTGATAAAAACAGGTGTGCCGCCTACACTATTAAATGCGCGCACGGGTGAATTTACACCTCCGGGAATATGTTTTTTGGCTTCGGCAAAAAGTAGGTCGTTGTTCAAAAAAATGAATTTGAAATGAAAACAGTGAATTTACTCGTCAAACAGGCTATGGCGCATGGCTGGCGGAGTTTTGCCAAGATGTTTATAGGCAATTTCAGTAGCTTCTCTACCACGCGGTGTGCGCTTTAAAAACCCTTCTTTTATCAAAAAAGGTTCATACACTTCTTCTATGGTACCCGGCTCCTCTCCTACCGCTGTAGCAATTGTGGTAATGCCTACTGGCCCGCCTTTGAACTTATCTATGATTGCAGAAAGAATACGATTATCCATTTCATCTAAACCATGCTGATCTACATTTAAGGCTTCGAGCGAAAACTTTGCAATATCGAGTGTGATATCGCCTTTTCCTTTTACCTGAGCAAAATCGCGTACACGCCTCAATAAAAGATTGGCAATGCGGGGTGTGCCGCGGCTTCTGCGGGCAATTTCGAGTGCTGCTTTGGGGTCAATTTCTACTTTAAGAATTTCGGCCGAGCGCAATAATATTTTTTTGAGCACTTCGGCATCGTAGTATTCTAAACGGCAAGTGATGCCAAAGCGCGAGCGCAACGGAGAGGTGAGCAAGCCACTGCGCGTGGTGGCGCCTACCAATGTAAATGGATTGAGATTGATTTGCACAGTGCGGGCATTAGGACCCGAATCGATCATGATGTCGATTTTGTAATCTTCCATTGCGCTGTACAAATATTCTTCTACCACCACTCCAAGCCTGTGGATTTCATCAATAAACAACACATCGTTGGGTTCAAGGTTGGTAAGCAGCCCGGCAAGGTCGCCAGGCTTTTCGAGCACCGGACCCGAAGTAACTTTTATGCCTACCCCCATTTCGTTTGCTACAATATGCGACAAGGTAGTTTTACCTAAACCCGGGGGGCCGTGTAACAACACATGGTCGAGTGCTTCGTTACGCATTTTTGCAGCCTCGATAAACACAAAAAGGTTTTCAATAATCTGCGGTTGCCCCGTAAACTCGGCAATTTGTTTTGGGCGCAACGCCCGCTCCACTTCTTGCTCTGCGGGAGTAAAACTTTTATCGGGCACTAAATTTGGATTCATGGAAATACTAATGGCAACAAACGTAAGTGTTTTTTGATTGAACCATACAACTTTTGAGAAAGTGATGTGGATACCCCTCACAACACATTGTTGCAACGGGCGCAATGGCACTTTCGCTTTCAAGGAATGCCCATTGAATACCGCAGCACTATTTTGCTATATTTCTTACCTGCCGTTGATTTTCACACTTTGCTTTCGATTTAGAAACTATTTTCGCGCTGCACAAAAAACACCGTGAAATTTTTCATAAAAACAACATGTAAAAAAATGGGTAATAAAAGTACACTCATTGCTTTCAGATTTTCCATTCTTGTTGTTTTGTTTTTATCCTGCACTTTTTCATTAAAAGCACAAAAAACCGAGCAAAAGTTTACACTGTCGGGATATATGAAAGACTCTACCAGTGGCGAGTCTATGCTTGGCGCTACGGTATATGTAGTGGAGCTGGGTAAGGGTGCAGCCAGCAATGAATATGGCTTTTACAGCATTACACTTCCGGCAGGCTCTTACACATTAAAGGTTGCGTATCTCGGCTACAAAGCGCAGGTGCATCAAGTGATAATGGACAAAGAAATACGGAAAAATTTTGCGCTATCATCCAATGCTATTGTTACAGAAGAAGTGGTGATAAATGCCGAGCGCAAAGCAAATGTAGAAAGTTCGCAAATGGGCAGGCAAGAGATAAAGATAGAGCAGGCAAAAGCCATCCCTGCCTTGATGGGCGAGATTGATATTTTGAAAACATTGCAACTGCTGCCGGGCATTGCCGGTGCAGGCGAAGGCAACAGTGGTTTTTATGTGCGTGGTGGCGGCCCCGACCAAAACCTTGTATTGCTGGATGAAGCGGTGGTGTATAACACAGGGCATTTGTTTGGTTTCTTTTCGGTGTTTAATGGTGATGCAATCAAAAACACCACGGTTATAAAAGGCGGAATGCCCGCAAAATACGGAGGGCGTATTTCATCGGTGGTGGATGTAGGCATGAAAGAAGGCAACATGAAAAAGTATGAAGTAGAAGGTGGTATTGGATTGATTGCTTCGCGTCTTACTGTGCAGGGGCCGATTGTGAAAGACAAAGCCTCGTTTATTGTTTCGGGGCGCAGAACGTACATTGATGCCATAACCAGCCCAATTTTGAAAGGCATAGACGGTGGCCGCTGGGGCGGAAACGGATATTACTTTTATGACCTGAATGCAAAACTAAACTGGCGCATCAGCGATAAAGATCGCGTGTATGTGAGCGGATATTTTGGGCGCGATGTTTTCAACTTTACCGCACCGGGTGGTACATTTGGTTTTAATTTTCCATGGGGTAACCGCACCGTAACAGCAAGATGGAACCACGTGTATAGCGGTAAATTATTTGGCAATGCTACTTTTTGTTACAATGATTTTGAGTTTACGGCAAACACCAATTTTCAGGATATTAACTTTAGGGTGAACAGCAATGTGCGGGAGTTTACGGGCAAACTAGATTTTGACTACTCGCCTATAATAGGGCACTTTATGCAGTTTGGGGCGCAATACAACTACCACATCTTTACCCCATACAGAGCCAGCGGCAGCTCGGGAGGTGTGAGCTTTAACAATACTAATAAGGAAGCCAAAAGAGCACACGAAACTGCTATCTATTTTTTAGATGATTTTGATGCTACCCGCTGGTTGAAAATCAATATTGGTGTGCGGGGTTCTATGTTCAATTTTGTGGGGCCATTTTCAAAAACAGTATTTGATGAAAGAGGAACAGCGGTAGATACCTTGCATTTTAAAAAGAACGAAAACATAAAAACCTATTGGGGTGTGGAGCCGCGCCTGAGTGCAAGATTTAAGCTGGGCAGCAACAACAGTATAAAACTGGGGGTTTCGGTAAACAATCAATATGTGCATTTGGTATCGCAGTCGAACACTACATTGCCGATAGATCTGTGGGTGCCGAGCAGCCTGAAAGTGAAACCTCAGATTGGCATACAATATGCGGTGGGGTATTTCCATAACTTTAAGGATGATATGTTTGAAACATCGGTGGAGGTGTATTACAAAGACATGCGCAACCAAATAGAATATGGCGAAAGCGCAGTGGGGCAGATAACGGTAGATGTAGAAGACTTGTTTACCTACGGAAGAGGATACAGCACCGGAGCAGAGTTTTTTGTAAAAAAAGCATTGGGTAAATTTACCGGATGGGTGGGTTACACTTTGGCATGGACGTGGCGGAAGTTTCCGGAGATAAACAACGGGGAAACTTTTTTAGCGCGCTACGACCGCAGGCACGACCTAAGCGTAGTAGCTATGTATGAAATAAGCAAGCGGTGGAAAGTGAGCGCAACATTTGTGTTTTCATCGGGGCAGCGCACTACATTGCCCACTTCGTTTTACATACACGAAGGCGAGCCAAGATTTGTATATGGCAAACGCAATTGGTATCAGTTGCCGGCATATCACCGCTTAGACCTTGGGTTTACCTATATTATTCCGCATAAGCGCAATTACTATTCTGATATTACGGTGAGTGTTTACAACGCTTACAACCGACTGAATCCTTACTTTTTATACATGGACCCGAGCGGAGATGTAGAAGGAAAAGTGAAAGAAAGCGGAGTAGAAGATCCGGATTTTAAATTTAGGGCAAAGCAGGTTTCGTTGTTTCCGATATTGCCATCTATAACATGGAATTTCAAGTTTGGATTTACTGATTTGAAGAAAAAGAAAAAAGGATGAAAGCAGGCAGCAAACAGTGGGCAGTGAGCAGCAGCAGCTACTTCAAATACATTGCTTTTGGAATATTCTTATTTATGGCGAGTGTAGTTTCTACCTCGTGTACAAAAATTGTAGATGTGGAGATTCCGAAAGGAGAAGAAAAGATGGCGGTGGAAGGCACTATTGAAGTAGGGCGACCACCGATTATTTTACTTACTACATCGCAGGGATTTTTTGATAATATCAACATCAATAATTTGGGTGCGTATTTTGTGCACGATGCCAAGATTACCATTACCACCGGCAGCGATACAATAGCACTTACTGAGTTTTGCCTGAATGATTTGCCTGCTACGGATGAACAGAAGAAGCAACTGCTGCAAACTTTTGGTTACAGTGCGGACTCTGCATTGCCGATACCGAATGTGTGTGTGTATTCGATACCCGATTTGATAAATTGCATACTTGGTGGCAGTTGCTCTTTTACGGGTAAAGAAGAAACGCGCTACGATTTGCGGATAGAAGCAAAAGACAAGGTGCTAACATCGTACACCACCATACCCAAAGCAATAGGGATTGATTCGCTGACGGTGCGCCCGCGCCCGAATGCGCCTGCTGATGATACCTACATGGCGGTTTATAACAACCTGACTGTTCCTAAAACGTTTGGAAACTTTGTGCGGTATTGGACGAAGCGCAACGATGAACCTTATTACTTGCCCGGAACACAATCGGTGTGGGATGATAAACTTTTTATAGGCCTTTCAATAGCATTGCCGGTAGAGCGAGGCTACCCGAGGGGAGCAAACATTAAGCCCGAGGTGTATTCGTTTTTTGAAAAGGGGGATACGGTAACCATGAAATGGTCGAATATAGACAGCCGCTCGTATGACTTTTATTTTACGCTAGAAAATGATGGAGGCGGCAGCCCTTTTTCATCGCCAGTGGTGGTGAAGAGCAACATAGATGGGGGGCTTGGTGTGTGGGCGGGCTTGGCGAGCCAGTATTACACGATTGTGATACCAAAGTAGATATGAGTAGCATTAAAAACTCATTTTACTTGGAATGCCTTTAGAGGTTCTGTAATTTAATTCAACTCGGGGTTGCTGTTTGGTGCTTTGTGCTCGCGGAGGTCGAAGGGGATAAAAACAAAATGCCCTGTATCGTTATTCATTAAAAAAATGCACATAAACTGAGCCGGATCGCGGTAGGCTTTTTTGAATTCCTCTACTTTGGTTTCGAGTACAATTTTACGGTTTACGAAATCTTCTAAATGCGAGGCGCTGAAGTTCCAGTTTAAATCCATTTCGGCTTTGTGAATGATGGGCACACCGAGATCGACATCATCGCTGTGTGCAACAAAAATGGGATACTTACTTACTTCACCTTTGCGCATAGCACTAGAGACTTGGCGGAGGTACTCGCGGCAAGCGTGGAGGTCATCGCCTAACTGGCGCAATAATTCTTCGTCAAACTCCATAGTTTCGATGGGTAAGATTAAGGAGCTTTTTTAAATACGCAAGTGAAATGTGGGGATGGGGGGAGGATGGAAGAATGGAATATTGGAATGAGGGGAATGGGGGGAGGTTAGAATAGTTTGTTGAGGATGAGGTCTATGAGGATGTTGATGGAGTTGAGGCTGCTTTGGCCTTTTGCTTTGCTGTAATTGCTGTATTGAATATGCACTGGTACTTCGGTTACGCTAAATTTTTGTGCTTTAATAAGGGATAGAATTTCTGTGGCATGTGCCATTCTGTTTTCGGTTATTTTAATTTTAGAAGCTGCATTGATTGTAAATGCGCGAAAGCCGTTGTGGGCATCGCTTAGCCACAGGCCTGTGATAAAACCATTTACCAGTATTGCAACGCGTAAAACCATTCTGCGCAAAAGGGGAATTGCGGCAACATCTTCTTTGCGCTGAAAGCGGGTACCCAAAACAACATTGGCCTGGCCATTGAGTAAAGGCTGCAACATATTTGGAATTTCGCGGTAGTCGTGTTGGCCGTCTGCATCGAAGTGAACTACAAATTTTGCACCTGCTTTTACGGCATACTGCATACCTGTTTGCAAAGCTGCTCCCTGCCCTAAATTGATGGGATGCTTGATGTAATGAATGGGTAAATTTTTTACGACCAACTCGGTTTGATCGGAAGAGCAATCATCAACCAATACAATGGAGTAGCCTGTGGCGAGCAGCGGTGCGATGGTGGCGGCAATTTGCGATGCTTCGTTGAAGGCGGGGATGACAACAAAAACAGAAGCGTGGTTGAGCATGATTGAAAAGAAGGAACAATATAAAGGGATTTGGGTGGTAAAAAGAAACAAGGCACTTTCTTACTGACATTTCTGACTGTCCATAACTCTTAAAATACTCCACACAAAACAACATTGCAACACTTAACCACTATAGTTTTTTACCTCAATTGAAACAATGCCACATTTTCTATGTGCATGGTTTGGGGAAACATATCTACAGGTTGCATTTTTACAATGCTATATTTTTCGTTTAACAAAGCGGCATCGCGTGCTTGAGTGGCAGCGTTGCAGCTAACATATACCAACCGTTGCACTTGAGCTTGGAGGAGTGTTTTTACAACATCTTCGTGCATACCCGCCCGTGGCGGGTCGGTGATAATAACATCGGGTTTGCCGTGTTTTTGTAGTAAATCTTCGTTTAAAATCATGCGCACATCGCCCGTGTAGAAATGTGCATTGTTTACATTGTTCAGCCTTGCATTTTCTTTTGCATCGGCAATGGCGGCATCAATTTGTTCAATGCCTACAACTTGCTTGCAGGCATCGCTTACATAAATGGCAATGCTGCCCACACCGGTGTAGAGGTCGTACACATTTTCGGTGCCGGTTAATCCTGCAAAGTCCTTCGTTACATCATACAGCAACTTTGCCTGATGCGAATTGGTTTGAAAAAACGATTTGGGACCCAGTTGAAACTTGCAAGTGCCGAGCTGCTCGGTAATGTATGCATTACCCTTTACAACCACCGGATGTAAATCGTAGATGGTATCGTTTAGTTTGGCATTTACCACATATTGCAGCGAAGTGATTTCGGGAAAAGAAGCTTGAATAAAATCCATTAAAGCATTTATTCTTTTGGTGTCGTTTTCTAAAAAACTGACCAGCACAAGCATTTCGTTGGTGCTGGTAGTGCGCACCAACACATTGCGCAGCAGACCCACTTTATCTTTAATGTTGTAAAAAGAGTAGTTGTGCTTTAAAGCAAAATCGCGAATGGCAAGTCTTACTTTATTGGAAGCATCTAACAAGTGGCAATGCTGAATATCTAAAATGCCCGAAAAACTTCCCGGTACATGAAAACCAATTCCGCGCCTATCAATTTCGCCCAAAGTTTCGAGTTCGGCATTGGTAAGCCACTTGCGATTGGTGCAGCCAAATTCGAGTTTATTGCGATAGTTCAATTCATTTTCGCAACCGATAATTGCGTTAATTTCAGGCAATTCTACTTTAGCAATTCTTTCAAAAGCATCGCACACAGTTTGCGATTTGATGCGCAGTTGTTGGGCATAGGGAATGTGTTGGGTTTTGCAACCGCCACATAAACCAAAGTGGCTGCAAGCGGGTGTGCGCCTATCTGCAGAAGGCTTTACAAGTTCAAGCAAAGTGCCTTCGGCATAGCTTTTTTTGCTTTTAGTAACCTTTACAACCGCTTCATCGCCAATGGCGGTATAGGGCACAAAAACTACCTTGCCATCTTCTAACTTGCCTATGCCGAAACCCTCGGCAGAAATACCTGTAACACTAATTTGCTGTATGATTTGTTTCTTCACTTGCGGATTGGTTTTCTAATATGCGCCAAGATACTTTCGGGTGAACCATTCGGCACTCAATAAGAGCAAGATAAGCGCAAAAATCCATTTGAGATTGATGGCAGATTCGGTGAGATATGTATCGTAAAGAATTGGCTTGGCGGCAGTAGAAGCAAGGATTTCATCGGCAATGGCACTGATGTTGTTTTGATAATACATTTTACCATTGTGCTGAGCCGAAAGCTGCAACAATACTTCGTGGTCGGCACGGGTGCGCATTGCCTCTAACTGCACCGGGCTAATGGCAAATTTGCCACTTGCGCTGTAAGCTACATTGCCCAATTGAGTTTTGGCAACATAGGTATAATCGCCCACGGGCAGGTTGCCGGCATTCAGATTATAGGCATTGTCGCTACGCAAAAATTGGTATGGATATTCATTGCCTTGCCTGTTGCGCAACACCAAATGCACATCGGGTGTATTTACCAATTCAAAATTTGCATTCAGCAATTGGGCATCGAAGGTTACAGGTTCATTATCGTTGAAAATAGTTTTGGGAAGCGATATTCTAAATGGCCTTTTATCGGCCTTTACACAAAGAAACTGTACTGTTTTACCAATGATTTCGTTGGTAGCATTGTGCGATTTGTTTTGCAAAAAATCGTATAACCGCCAACGCCAAATACCTTCGCCACAAATGACACCTACTTTTGTTTCGCCTGCATCTAAAAAAGTAATGAGCGGAAAATCGGTGCTAACATTATTGATGCGCTGAAACAAAAATGTTTGGCTGGCAGGGTTGGGTGAAAAATTTCCAAACGCTACTGCTATTGGTGGAAATTTTGCAACGGCATCAACCGTAAATTGCGACACTGTAAAGAGCGAAAAATTTTTGTTGTACAAGCCTCCTACTTCATTGAATTTATCGCCCGAAGCACTGATGTTTACGGCAGCCTGTAGCTTCGACCACTCGCTATATTGGGTTTGCCCTCCGGTAATGAATAACACGGGTTTATTTTGTTGCTTTATTTTCTCGAACAAGTTGGTTGCTTTGTTTTTTTGCGAAGGCAACTGATGAGCAATTATCAAACTATATGTATTTATAGGCTCGTTAAACTCATCGGCATTTACTACCTTAACCGAAAAATTTTTACTGCTTTCGATAGTCGTTTTCAAGGCAGCAACATCAGGATGTGGCGCATTGGCAACCAGCAATATTTGTTGGCGTCCATCCAACACTTCTACATACACATCGCGAATATTGTTGCGGTAGGTAACTTCGCCCTGCAACTCGGTAAGCGAAAGCCGATAATGCACCACGCCAATTTTTTCGGCAGGCAACAGCACATCGAAGGTTTGAGCCGACTGCTGCGAAGCAATAGCAATGGATTTAGCATAACGCAGTTTCGTATCGGTGTTATCGCCCAACTCTTCGATTTTAAGCTCGGCAACATTGCCTTGCAGATTTGCAGCTTCAATGCTTACCCGCAATGCCAACTGCTCGTTGAGGTAAGTAGTTTTATTAAACAATACATTGCCAAACTTTAAATCGCGCTGTAGGGTTGTATCGCCCAAAGCTATGGTGTAAATGCTACCCGTAGTTTTTGCGGCAGCATATACAGGGTTCACGCCTTGATTGTAGATGCCATCGCTTGCAAGAATTACAGTGGCAAGATTTCTATTAAAATAACGTTCGTTTATCTCTTCAATAGCTTGTGAAATATTGGTTGATTTTTCGTTGAAACTAAAATGAATTTCGGGCGAAAGCTTATCACCAAATGAATATTCAACTACCTCGAACTTGTCTTTTAGTTTTTGGCTAAGGCTCGTCAGCTTTGTTTGAAAATCGGCAGAGTCGGTTTTGCTAAAGCTATGTTTTACAGATTCGCTATTGTCTTGCAGAATGGCAATAACTGGCTTTTGTTCTTTTGTAAAACGCATTTTCAGAAACGGAGCCATCAACAAAACAGCAATCACCGCAACGCACAATGCCCTAAAGGCTGCCATGCTCCACAATAACCATTTTTTGCTAATAGCCGCATCGGCAATTTTCTTTTCGCGAAAATAAAGCAGCGCGGCATAACCAATACCTAAGGCTACACACGCCAACAGCCACCAAGGGGATGCTTCAAAATAGATTCCTGAATTCACAAGGCTGCGAAAATGGAAATTTTAAATCGGTGAAATGTGAAAAGGTTGAAACAACAGAGATTTGCTTGGCGTATGCAGCTTAAAATATAGAGGCCAATGCTGATTTTACATTGATGCCGAATGTGAAATAAGGCACAAACAAAACTAAGCCCCAAAACACACAAGCAGCAATCATATTCCACAAGATGCGTCTGCGGTTATTGGTAATAGAAAGACTAAACATTACACCCACCGGAATAGATAAAAAGATAGGTGTAAGAAAAGCAATACCCCCTAAGCCAAAACTTCGTTTAATGCGTACTAACCTGCGGTTGCGTTTTGAAAAACGCTTGCCATACTTGTGCGGCCATTTATTTACCAACCAAGAACTTAAACGGCTACCCAAGTAAGTAAAAACGACAATACCAATGATACCTCCTGCCAAATTCATCAATGCACTTTGAATGCCAAGCCCCGAGGCAATAACGGCAAACGAAACCATACTGAATTTTGCAGTGCTGGTAAGTAAGATAAAAAGCGAAGCAAAGAATTGTTCCATGAAGAGGGCAACGAATATAATATTTGAATAAATATGAAGTTGTAAAAAATGAATGTTGATACGTTAAAATTTAGAAAAGGATGCAGCCGCGCAGAAAAGCTGTAACACAATCAACTACATGTGTACTTGGAACTACAAATTTTGTACGTTTGCAATAGATATGCCCAAACAGAAAGTTGACGAGCAACACATTATCATCCAATCACTGATTCTTTTCAGGCAGCGCAGTTTTCACAGCACCAGCATGAGCGACATTGCTAACTCTTGCGGTATTTTGAAAGGCAGCTTGTATCATTATTTTAAAAGCAAGGAAGATTTGATGGAAAAAGTAATTCGGTATGTACACGAATACTTTAAGCAAGAGGTGTTTGCTTTGGCATACCAACAAGATGTGCCGGCCACGTTGCGTTTCAAAAACATGTTTAAAGCCTCTGAAAGGATTTTTTTTGATGAATCTACCGGTAAAATGTATGGCAATATGGGCGTAGAAAGCGCTTTGGTAATACCGGAATTCAATCCAATCATCCGCCAGTTTTTTCAAGATTTTTTTGATGCCATTAAGCATATTTATATTGAAAAGTACCCTGAAAACATTGCCAATGAATTGGCAGAAAGAAGCGTGGCAGAGGTAGAAGGCAGTATTATGATGTCGAGGATTTTTAATGACAACAGCTACATTAAAAACACGCATAAGCGCTTGATAAGCCGCTTGGAAAAAGGCACCGTAGCCGAGCCACTGGTAGAAGATTTATCAATAGTTTCAAAATAAACCGATTATGAAAAGATTAGTAAAAGGCGAAAGAATGATTTGGGGAGTATGCAGCGGCATAGCCAACTACATGGAGCTGGATCCAACAGTTATACGCATTGCGTTTGTAGCATCGGTGCTTTTGTTTGGCACCGGCATATTGCTATATATAATATTGGCGTTATTGATGCCTTCGAGCTAAATACCGCGCCAGTTGTAGTGAACTATTTCGCGCTCCAAAGTGCCATCGTCATAAAAATTCATTAAGGCAAATGCCGGTGGAAACTCGTGATAGCTACCACCCCACCACGCACCGCTTACCGCACCATTGCAGTAATAATTTACACCATTGTATTCTACTTTATCAATAAGGTGAATGTGCCCGCTTAAACAGGTTTTTACATTTGGATGAAAAGTGAAAAGATTTTTTAGTCGCTTAGAATCTTGGTGCATCCATGCGCCTGGCACTTGCCAGTTCGAGCCTTTTAAATTTTGCCCGTCAAAAAAAACACAAGCTGCAAGAATAGGAATATGGCTTAACACACACACAGGCGTTTCGGCAGGTGTTTTCTTTAAGTCTTCGCTCAACCATTCAAATTGCTCTTCGTCAATTTTTGCTGTGTAACCAAGTGTTTTGTGGCTCATGCTATCCAACACAACAAAGTGCCATCCGTTTCTATCAAAACTATAGAATCGGTTTTTCATGCCATACATTTCGGTAGCCCATTGTTTACCATAATGCGGGTCGGTACGTTTTACAGCAAGTGTGCCCCAGCCCCACACATCGTGGTTGCCCAGGCAGTTTACTATTTCCATGCTGCTTTCATTTTTAAGTGTGCTATTCCACACATTCCATTGCTGCTGCACGCGATTTTTATCTTTCCCCAAAGCATCCATTATGGAATCGCCTGTATTAAAAATCAAATCGGGTTTATCGGCAAGCGACTGAATTTCGTGCAGGCATCGCGCCATTGCATTGGGTGCGGGTGCTTCGGGCTGCACATGCGCATCGGTAATATGCGCCACCCTCAATACTCGCTTGCGATTGGAAGATACCGCAGCCAAGAGCGAACTCGGTACTAACAAACCTGCTCCGGCAACTGCCGATGTAAGCAGAAAATCTTTGCGTGAAAAATTTTTCATACCTCAGTTTATTTTAAACAAACCTAAGCGTATTTTTTATAGTAAGCGTAAATCAAACATCAAGTATTGTTAATGAAATTTTAGAACTAACTGCAAGCGAGCAATGTATATTCGCACAAAATTTTTGAAGCATGAAAAATTTATCCTTATCAATTTCGATAGTTGCATTGTTGGTTGCCTGCGCAGGGTTTTACCTAAACAACCAAGCAAGTAAGCAAAATGAATTGAAAGTACTATCGGTAGAAAAAGAACTGCGCGACTATGTGCAAAGCCACGGTGGAATGCCGCCAGCCATAGACCATGCCGCTGAAGCTTCGCAGCCGCTAAACATTCCATTAACAGGTATTTCGTTTGCTAAAAACGAACACAACTTTGGCACCATTACGCAAGGAGAAAAAGTAAAAACAAAATTCACCTTTACCAATACCGGCACAGAAAATTTGGTAATAACCAATGCAACAGGCTCGTGCGGCTGCACGGTGCCGGAGTATCCTAAAGAGCCGATTGCCCCAGGCGCAACGGGTGAAATTTTAGTAGAATTCAACAGCGAAGGAAAAGAAGGCGAGCAGGCAAAAACTGTAACCGTAGAAGCCAATACAGAACCACGCCAAACAGTGCTGACAGTAAAATCAAACATCGTGGTAAAAAAATAGCGATGGCGCGAGTAATGGCTTTTGATTATGGCAAAAAAAGAGTGGGTATTGCTGTTACCGACTCGCTGCAAATAATAGCCAATGGTTTGGATACTATTGAAACAAAGCACATTCAAACATTTGTTAAAGATTACATAAACAAAGAAGATGTATCGGCATTTGTGGTGGGCATTCCATACAACAAAAAATTTGAAGAAAATGATATTGTAAAAGACATTGAAGTTTTTGCTACATGGCTTAAACAACAATATCCCGAAAAACCCATTCATAGAATTGACGAGCGATTTACTTCTAAAATGGCCACACAAGCAATATTGATGAGCGGAGTAAACAAAAAAGCAAGACAAGAAAAAGCCACAGTTGATAAAGTGAGCGCCACCATTATCTTGCAGTCGTTTTTAGAAAGAAAAATATAGAACAATAACAGAAAAACAAGATGGTACTTCCAATAGTGGCTTATGGCGATGCAGTGCTGCGAAAGCGCGGAGAGGATATTGAAAAAAGCTATCCGAACCTACAAGAATTTATTGAGAACATGTTTGAAACCATGGAGCGCGCAAAGGGCGTTGGCTTGGCTGCACCGCAGGTAGATAAAGCCATTCGCGTGTTTGTAGTAGATAGCCGCAGAATGGTAGAAGACGGAGATGAAGACGAAAACCCCGAGGGCATACGCGAAGTGTTTATCAACCCAAAACTGTTTGATGAAACAGGCAAAGAATGGAGCTACGAAGAGGGGTGTTTAAGCCTACCGAGCATTCGCGAAAATGTGGTGCGATTAGATACCATTTCTATTCAATACTACGACCGCAATTTTGACTTTAAAGAAGATACATTCAGAGGTTTAACAGCGCGGGTAATTCAACATGAATATGACCACATAGAAGGAAAACTTTTCATTGATTATTTAAAGCCTTTGAAAAGAAGTTTACTAAAAGGAAAGTTAGAAAACATCAGCCGAGGTAAAGTGAATGTAGATTACAAAATGAAGTTTCCTAAAAAGTAAAAGCACAATGCTAAGTGCGTTTTGCATCCCGTAAATTGATAAAGTTATATTTGCAGCCATGAGTGAAAAGCAGGTAGTATTAGAAAAGAAAAATGTAAGCGTATTCAATAATGATGTAGCCGAAAACAAAGGCTACCGCTATACCAACAATGCGCCATTTTCATCGCAGGTGGCAAACCTGCGCCAAACACAGGAAACATTAAAACTTATTCCTGCTAATGCAAAAACAATGGTGGACATTGGTTGTGGCGATGGCACTTACACCATTGAGCTTGCCGAAGCGCGCCCCGATTTAAAATTTGCAGGCTTCGACCCGGCTGCGGTTGCAGTGCAATTGGCAAAAGAAAAACGCCCCGATATTGACTTTCAGGTAGCTAATCTTTTAGATGCCGCTTCGTTGCCCGTCAAGAAATATGATGTAGGAGTAATTCGCGGAGTATTGCACCACCTTACCGACCCGCCACTTGCCATTGAGAATGCTGCTAAGATTGCAGAAAAAATCATCATCATAGAGCCAAACGGCAACAACCCAATTCTTAAATGGATAGAGAAAAATTCTCAATACCACATTGAACACGAAGAGCGTTCGTTTTCGCAAAAACTGCTTACGCAATGGTGCAATGAAAAAGGTTTGAAAGTAGAATCGCTCACCGTTATTGGATTCGTGCCATTTTTCTTCCCCACTTTTCCTGCCAAAGTCATTTATTTCTTTCAGCCCTTTTTAGAATTGTTTTGGCCTTTGAAAAAGTTTTTTGGCGCACAAATTGTAATTGTTGCAAGCAAAAAATAAGCAACTCCTACCCTTTCACCTCTTCGCTGCCATCGGCATGTTTGGCAAAGCGCCCTTTTTCGCGGGGATGCACTTGATCGCAACGCGACCATGGCCAACCGCCAAATTGGGTTTTGTGATAATCTTCAAATGCTTGATTGATTTCCTCTTTGGTGTTCATTACAAAAGGACCGTATTGAATTACAGTTTCGTTTATCGGCTTTCCTTGCAATAGCAAAATGCCACATTCGGCATTACCACTTTGCAACACAACATCTACATCGGCATGAAGCGTAATGGCATTGTATTTTTGCACTGTAGTTTCGCCCACTTGCAATGTTTCGCCTTGGTAGAAGTAAATGGTTCTATTTACTCCTGACGCGGTTCTATGCAAAACCCATTGCGCACCGGCATCCATTTTAATGTTCCACACTGCTACACAATTTTGCGGGTCGGCAGCCCACGAATCGGGCGGTGGCGCACCCGCCTTTTTATCGGCCAATGAACCGGCTATCACCTCTACGGTAGTTGTTTTTCGTTGTTCATCCTGATGTTTGTATTTTGGAATATCCTCGCCCCACAACATTTTAAAATGCGGCTCTACCATCTTATTTTTTTTCGGTAGGTTCAGCCATATTTGAAACAGCTCCATTGGATTTGCAGCATCCTTTTTGATAAGCGGAAACATTTCGGAATGTTGCACACCCTTACCGGCTGTCATCCATTGCACATCGCCATTGCCGTATCTGCCGGCTGCGCCCAGCGAATCGGCATGATCTACCATACCTTGGCGCACAATTGTAATGGTTTCGAACCCGCGATGCGGATGCCCCGGAAAGCCCGGCACTGTGCGCCCGTGATACATTCTGAATCCATCTTTAATAATAAAATCATCGCCCATGTTTCGGCCCTTTAGCGAAACTGCCGGGCCCATCACTTCATTGCCTGCCGGAAAACTGTCTTCGTGATGAACACAAAAAAGAAAAGGGTCGGCAGTTTCCCACTGAAAACCCATTGGCTTGATTTGAATGATTGGTTCCATCTTTGCTTTGTTGATTGATTGAAAACTTTGTTTAAGATTTTTGGCAGCGCCAGCAAGCGGCATTGCTAAAAGCGATGTAACACCTACCGATAAGCGCGTTAAAAAACTTCTTCTATGCAATTGATTCTCCATTCCTAAAAAATTATGACACAAAAATAATGTTTAAATACCAATTGATGTTGTAACAACGATTTTTAATAAAGTAGTTGTTCGGCCATTTTAGGATTTTGCGCTCGGGGCGGGTTCAGAGCACAAGCCTCAATACATTCATAAAGTTTATTAGATATAAAAAACTCCGTGTTTGTACTGAACTCGCCACCACGCCAAACCGCTGTTAGGTTCTGCACTCCTTTCCTGTAGTGTTGTTGTCTGCCCATTTACTAGTAGCTTGGTAACTTGGCTTATTCTGTTTCGTTTTTAAATGTCAAATATTCTTGTCGTGTTAATGTCGTGTCGTAAAGTCCAATGTCTTCTCCTTCGTGTTTGTTGATGCCTGTGTATTCCAAACTTGCGTCTTCGTAACGTTTGAATTTATAAACCGCATCATTCATTAATGCAGAATTAAAAACGCCTAAACTCACAAGTAATTCAAAGTCCTTTACATTTAAACCTGTTACTTTTCGGAAGAGTTTAGGTTCAAGTTTTGTAATTACATCTTTCAAACTCCGTTCACGGTAATCAGTCAAATACGTAAAAATTGGAACTCGTGTCGCAAACTTGATAAGCTTTTCCTGTATTTGTTTTCGCAAATTCTTGTATTCTTTTTCTTCGTCTGTCAGCTCTTTTTTTTGTTTTGCTGTCATTCCTTCCGTGCCTTCTTTTTTCGCTTTCTTAATTTTGTCTGACTTGTTGATAATGGTTTCAATGTCTTGGTTTAAGTTTCGGAAACCTTCAATGTTCATCAACGCTTTCATTGCTTCTTCGTTGTTCATCAAACGTTGCAATGTGTTGTTGTCCACGTTTACAAGCAATGCACTTTCCCAACGTCTTGCAAGTAATGTTGCCGTTGTTCCGCTCATTGCAATATCTAAAATTCCTGCGGCATCAATTTGTTTCATTGAACTGCCGTCATAAGCCAACACGGGCAAGAAGTTTATAAATTCTTCAACATTCTTTTCAGGATTGCTTTCATTGATATTTAAGTTACAAGCGTATTCGGCAATTTGTTTTAATGCTCGGTTTGGTGCAAAGTCAAACACATAACATTCTTCTCTTAAAATTTCTTCTTTGTTAGGTGATTTGCTGTCAGGGTTTTTGATTACCCAAGGCGTTTGCACACGAAATGCTGCTTGAAAATACGTTTCGGGACTTGATGAATTTCTAAGCATAAAAATTCCTGTCCACGGTTTTACCGAAACGCCTGTGGTGAGTTTGCCACAAGAAAGAGTAATGGTTTTTGATTGCAATGGTTCGTCCATTCCGTTAAGAACAGGTTCTAACGCTTTTACGCCAATACCTGCTTCTGTGCCTGCAGCTATAATTACTTTGTAATCGTGATAAAACTGGTTGTTGCGTTTTTTAAACAAGTTTGCCATGGCGTGGCACGAAGCAACCGAAGGTAAAAACCAAAATGTATGATTTAATACGCTTTTCAGTCGTGCATCTGAATATGGCAAAGGCGGTTTCTCTGTTTTTAATTTAAGCGTATCAACAATTTGTTCAGTGAATGAACCACGAATTAAATCCAACCATTTTTGCACATCATCTTCGTATTTGAAATGTGATTTGCTTCCTTCGCCTTCGGCTTTAAAAAATATGTTTAAGTCAAATCCGTCAAACTCACCCAACTCTGCAACTTTGGTAATGGTTTCAGGCAGTTGGTAAGTAAGCATTACCATTCTCGGCAAACTTGCGTAAGGATTTGCTCCGTCTTTTTTATTCCAATTTTCTTTTGCACGCTGTTCGTCTGAATATGTCCAATTGAAAATTTGTTCTTCAATAAATTCTCCTGAATTAATGGCACGGAATGGCGTTCCCGACAAATACAAAAAGTGATTGGCTTTGATGGGCAAGATGTCTTCCAATACATCTACTTTATCTTCGTCAGAAAACCCTTTTTGTTCTATTTCCTTAAATGCTTCAATTTCTTTTTCTGCTTCGCTGTCTTTGCCAAACAAATCTTTGGCATTGTCTCGCCAAGCCCCAAAATGGTATTCGTCAAATACAATACAATCCCATTCGGTAAAGTAAAAAATGAATGGGTGCATAATTATGCACCCATTCATTTTTTACTTTAATGCTTCCGTCTTTTTGAGTGCCCAAATAATCTTGAAACGAACCGAAGCACACTAAATTGGTTTTTGATAAATCCGTTTTCCCTTCGGCTTTGCTCAGGGCAGGCTTGGAAATATTTTCGGCTTCATTTTTTGAGAAGAATATCCAACCTTTAAAATCGGTATGGGTGTTTAAATCTTCACGCCACGCATCTTCTACGGCTGGTTTAAAGGTTAAAACCAATACCTTTTTCCATTTCATTTGCTTGGCAAGCTGATAAGTAGTAAAAGTTTTGCCGAAACGCATTTTTGCGTTCCAAAGAAAGTGAGGTGTTTTGTTTGGGTTTTCTTTTTTGAAACTTTTGAAGTAAGCAATGGTTTTGGTTACGGCTTCTTGTTGCTCCGGTCGCATACCAAAATTAAGCACCCGATTATCTTCTGTGCGTTCGCCTGTTTTAATTTCGTGAATGGCTTTGCGTAATTGGTTGAGTGTGCAAACAAACCATTCGCCTTCGGGATTTTTTACTTTGTCTTTGCGCAGCAAAGCGTGAACCGTTTTGTCGGTAAAACTGCTGCCGTCTGCCCGCATTGCACTTTCTTCAAACACAATTTTAAAGGCGGCACGGGTAGCACCAATTTGTTCTTTAATGCGTGTATGAGCATCACGGTCGGTAAACCCGATTTTAATTTGCCCTTTGCGTTTGCTGTCGTTTGGCAATTCGTAAGCATAAATAGTTGGGTTTACGCTTGGGCGTGGTGGGAAAAACTTCATTTTAATGCAAAATTGAGAATGGAATTTAATTGAGAATTGAGAGTTGAAAATTGAAAATTATTTGATTCATTTTCCATTTTTACTTTTCAATTTTCAATTTTCATTTGGCGAGCGGAAAAAATTCTTTTTTACTCACTTCTTTTTCAGTTTTTTAATTTGTTTTTCAGCCTGCTCAATGCTTTCTATAAACTGTTTTTCAACTTCCGAGAGTTCGATTTGGGGCTTTATTTTATAAGTCTCGTATTCAGCAAGAGCTTTATTTTGCGCCAATTCTGCCGAAATTTTGCCGGCATCTGCCAATATGCTTTGTTGCGACATTTTCATAAAACCATCCAACACATTTATCCAATCTTTCATGTACATTTTTTTTTGCTGCAAGGCATTTACCTCAGCAATATCCAAATAGGCTGAAACAAGTCGATTTAGTATGGCAATTTCCTCTTCTTTGAGGTAGTTTTTGGCAATGGTAATTTCTTGTTTGTTAGGTTTATTGCCTTTAAAAGCCGTAAGCCCCATAAATGGCGATTGCGAATTGGCTCTTTCAAAAATGACTTCTGCCGCTGTATGCCCGTGAGCCGCCCAATGCAGTTTGTTTTGCACCGTTTTAAAAAATAGTTGTGTGGTGTCGGCATTAGGACTATAATCTATACTGGTGGCATATATTTCTAATACTTTACGGTAAAATACTTTTTCTGATGAACGAATATCACGAACACGGTCGAGTAATTCTTCAAAGTAGCCACCGCCCTGTTTCAACAAGTCATCATTCATAGTAAAGCCTTTGATGAGATATTCTCTTAGTCGTTCAGTTGCCCACACACGGAATTGCGTGCCGCGTAACGATTTTACCCGATAACCTACCGAAATAATAACATCTAAGTTGTAAAACGAAGTATTGTAACTTTTGCCGTCTTTAGCAGTTGTTCGGAAATTCCGAACAACTGCATCTTCCTGTAATTCACCTTCATCAAATATATGCTTGATGTGTTCACTAATATTGGATTTTGATGACTGAAATAGTTCTACTATGGCTGCTTGTGTAAGCCAAACAGTATTATCCCTAAGTTGCACTTGTATTTTGGTAATGCCGTCTTCGGTTTGGTATATTAGTATGTTTGAACTATCATTCATTGTAATTTATTTATTATCTGTATCAGTATTTACAAATTGTCTGCACTATGATTTATTCAATTTCTCATTCTCCATTCTCCCCTTTCAATTTTCCATTTTCTTTTGGCGTGGCGGGAAAAATTCTTGTTTGCTCATTATCAAGTAATTAGTTCATTTTTATTATGTTTATCTAATCGACACAAATGCCGAATGTGTCGAAAAAAATGAAAATAATAAACGCATTTGAACAATATATTTATTGAATAAACACATTACTTAGATAGAATATTCAATAATTTATCATTAATATAATATACTTCTCTGCCAATCTTTAAGGCATTCAACCAGCCTATTGCTTCTATTTTTTGAAGGTATTGAGAAGCCGTTTGTCGTTTTGCCAATCCTTTTTCTTCAAGAACACTAATTTTAATATAAGGGTGGCTAAACAAGATCTCCACTAATTCTTTATTATAAGAGCTACCTAATGCTTCCTTAATTTGCGGTTCTGCTTCTTGTTTCAATTCCAAAATAGCTCTAATTTTTTTCAAGGTCGAGCCTGCCGTTTCAGCTACTCCATTGGCAACAAACAATATCCATTCTTGCCAGTTATTTTTTTCGGTTATTTCTCTTAGTAAACGATAATAGTCCGACTTGTTTTCAATAATATACTTACTTAAATATAGAACAGGCAAGCCTATGAGCTGCTGCTGCACCAGATACAAAATATTAAGGATACGCCCTGTGCGCCCATTGCCATCTGAAAAAGGGTGAATAGCCTCGAACTGATAATGAACCAAGGCCATTTTAATAATGGGGTCTATATCATAAAGTTCGGCATCATTAATAAACCGTTCAAGAGCAGCGAGCTTAGTTCTTATTATTTCTTCGCCTTCGGGTGGTGTATATACAATTTGCTTGGTGATAGGGTTTGATAATTTAGTGCCCGTATTTTTACGAACTGCTTCTTGTGTCCATCTGAGTTTTTGCATTACTCCTGTAAGTAAATTGGTAGTAATGATGGGCATATTACTTAATTGAGCTAAACCCCAATACATGGCTTCGCGATATTGTAATACTTCTTTGGCTGCTTGGTTTTTTATTTTATCGCCCATTAAAGTGGCTTTGTACAACTCATCTTGGGTGGTAACAATATTTTCTATCTCGCTACTTTCTTTACTTTCTTGCAGCACAATGGTATTGAGCAATAAATCTGGGTTGGGCAATGTTTGGCAAAAGCCTTTCAGTTCTGCCAGTAGCCTGTTTGCCTTAATGGTTGCTTTAAAAATTTCTGGGGTTTCCAAATTTACCTTGGGTGGCAAATCTGGAAGCGCATTATAGGGCTGGTCTTTATTAAAGTTGCTATTGCTCATTTTTTTGGTTTTTTGTCTGCACTATGATTTATTCAATTTCTCATTCTCCATTCTCCCCTTTCAATTTTCCATTTTCTTTTGGCGTGGCGGAAAAATTCTCTTTTACTCATACGTTATTCTTCTGCTTGGCTCACGTCCATCGGGCGTATCATACTTTCTATAAAGGCAATCTCGTCTTTTGTTAAACCGTATTTTTTATAAAGCTTTTCGTCTGTCCAAGGTTCGGAGAAGTCTTGGAGGGGGACGAAACCATAAGTTTTTGATGTAACGTGTTGCGTTGGTTTCAAGAGCAAAATCAAAAACCTTGCAAACTGGGTACGTAGATAAATGGAAACACTTTTGCAGATTTTTTCATTTGCAAAAGGTCCGATAACTAAATAAGTTTCTGTGCAGGCTGAGTTTGGTTCTGCTACAATTGGCTTACTTAAAATTAAATGTGGAAACGAATCGTCTCCAGGGCTTGAATATGGAATTACCACTTTCCAATCTTTTATCCATTGTTCATTTTTTATAACTTCTTCTTTTTTGATATAACCAATTCCACCATTTTGGTATAATTTGATTGAACCTTTAAATGGTTCACTTTGCCCACGCACATAAGTTCTCAGCCCAAATGCTTTATGAGAACTAACAATATTTGAAAACGAATTTTCTTTATGTTTTTGAACTTTTTTCAAAATGCTCATTGCTTGATTGTATCGCACAAAGATGTTTGCAGACTTTTCAAGCAAGGGTCTTGTTGCTGATATTGTTTCTCCTTTGTTGTGATTGATTACTTCACAATCTCCTTTATGGTCTTTATCCCAAAGGGAATAACAAATACCTCCCCTTATATTTAAGCCTGGAAATACATCGGAAGTTTCGTGAAAGTCGTGCAAAACTTTCATTCGAGCATCTTTCAACATTTCATCACGAAATTCATCTAACCCTTTACCGCCCGAATACCAACGCGCAGGAACAATCATTGAAAGATACTTTGGGTTTAACTTTTTAGCTTGTTGAATAAATTTATGGTAAATGGGACTTGCACTCATCTGTGCACCACCATCACTCAACTGATAGGGTGGGTTTCCTACAATAACATCAAATTTCATATTTTTTTGTTTAAAAAGTTTCGCTGGGTTTTCGGTGTGTATAAAGTTGTAAGCGTAGCTTTCGGCT
>CAZYXR010000034.1:0-5961 GCA_964650845.1 uncultured Chitinophagaceae bacterium | reverse complement strand
CATTTGCCATTTTCCCAATTGTGTTGCATACGTTCGTAGCGTATGTTGCCTTGTTCATTTTCAAAGGTTTCGCAAACTGCGTATTTGCCGTTGGCGGTTTTGCTACAATACACGCTTCTTCGGCTTAGTAATGCAGTGAGTTCGGTAATGGCAATGCCATACAATTGGTTTTCAAAAATGTGGTTGATGCGTTTTTGCTTATCGGGTATTTTCTTTTCCAAGCCGAGCATCAATCGTTTTGCTATTTCACGCAAAAACACACCGCTTTTACTCACAGGGTCTAAAAATTTTGCTTCGGGATTGCTCCACAAATCTTTTGGCAATAAATCTAAAATGTTGTTTACCAAATTGGGCGGTGTAAACACTTCATCGTTGCTTAGGTTAGCCAAGCAAGAAAGCACATCGGGGTTGTAGTTGGTTGTCTGCATCATGATTTACGCCACTTATTGTCTGAATCAGGATTATCAAGATTTGAGGATTTACAGGATGATGCCACCGAGTTAATCTTATTTATCTTTGAATCCAGTAAATCCTGAGTCTGACAGTATTTCTTGTTGAATACTTTTTTGATTTGCAAACTTGTTGAACCAAAGTTTATCAGAAGTCCAATAGGTTTATCATACGCAACTAAATAATTTTTGGCTTGGGCTAAATGAACATCTTCCAAATTAATGAGTGCCTTAAGTTCAACGATAATGTCATTTTCAATAATAAAATCTGCTCTTCGAGTACCAACGTGAATGCTATCGTAAAAAATATCCTGCTCTAATTCTCTGGCAAAGTTTAATCCTGCTCTTTCGAGTTCAATGGCCAAACAACGCTGATAAATTACTTCTTGAAATCCGTTACCAAGAGTGTTATGCACTTTCATAGCACAACCATTAATTTTATATGTTATATCATCATATTGCTTCATCCTATCATTTTTAATGTTTATATCCCGATATTAGGATTAAACGGATTATTTTTTTGTATTAAAATCCTGTTCATCTTTTAATCCTGCAAATTCTGATTCCGACAGTTTTAAGAAATGAACAAGCGGAAAATCTTTTACGGGTTCATCAATAGCGTTGGCTTCGCCTTCGTCATTAAAGAAAGAGAATTGATGTGTTTTTTGCACCAAAAATTTAAACATATAATCTCTGCGTTTCAGCATTGTGCCGTTTACAGCACTCCACTCACTAAAAATAATGGGTTGTTTTGTTTGAGGATTGGTAAAGTCCAAAGCATCGCCCCTCTAAATATTTCGATGCAATAGAAAGTCCACACTACGCAACACTTCGGGTTTGCATTTGTCGGCATACAAAGCGTTGTAACGTTCCTTAAAGATGTTAAACAAACGCTTGCGACATTCTTCTGCATTGTCTTCCAAAATGTCCACACCGTAAATATTGCACACGGCAAGCACAGCATAGCGTTCCCGCTCAATTTGAGTGTGGCGGTATTTGTGTTCTACTACGTTAAGTTTTCTGTTTAGCACTTCCGCAAGGAAGTTTCCATTACCGCAAGCTGGTTCAAGAAAGCGGCTGTCAATGCGTTCGGTTTCGTGTTTAACCAGGTCAAGCATAGCGTTTACTTCACGTTGGTTTGTAAAAACTTCTCCGTGGTTGGCTACACGTTGCTTCGATTTAACTTGTTTGTTTTGTTTTATTTCTTCGTTCAATTTTATCACTTAAATTATTGCTTGTCAAAGTTAAAATTTAAAGCCGTTGTTACGTTGTTTTTTGTCTAAAAGGCCAACCGTACAGTTGTTAGGGTGGTGGTGCCCCGATAGCTATCGGAAAGGTAAATAAAAAGTGTATCGAAGAAAAAAATTTGCATCAAAAAAATCATCATTCTTTATTATCCACACAACTCTTTAAAAATACTTTCACTCTTGATAAAAGATTATATTTTCAGACCCCGAATAAGGAAATGCTTATGCTAAAAAACTTACTTATCGCTTTTACCTCATTTGCTTGCACAGCAGCCATGTCTCAAGCATTGGTGTATAACAATGGTGCCGATGTGTATGTAAAAAATGGAGGATTTATGATTGTAAAAACAAATTCGGTGCAAAATGCATTGGGCTTGCTCGACAATCAAGGTACGGTAGTGGTAGAGGGTTTTGTACAAAACGATGCCACCATAAGCGGCCTAAGCGATACAATTCGCCTTACAGGAGATTGGATAAACAATGCTTCGTATGCCGGCAGCAACAGTTGGGTTGAAATGACGGGAGGAGCGCAATTGCTTTCGGGCTCTCAGGCAACTACATTCAACAATCTTGCTTTGCTGGGTGGCAGCGTGGTAAAAACCCAAACAATAAATCAAGAAGTTTCGGGCACACTGAGTTTAGCAAATGCCGAGCTGGCAACCGATGTGCATGAAATGTTGGTGAGCAACAATGTACCCGCAGCAATACAAAGAAACAACGGCTTTGTTTCATCGCTGGGCTTAGGCAGGCTATCGCGGGCAACCAATAGTGCATCGGCATATTTTTTCCCTACCGGTTCGCCATCAAGTTTGGGCACATCGTTGTATCGCCCAATTGAGTTTAGACCAGCCAACACATCGGCAAACGTTTACGGTGTGCGCACTATTAAAGGCGATGCTACATTAGACGGGTTTGATGTAAACGTGTTTGATGACAGCCTGTGTAAAGTAAACCCGAATTTTTATCATCATCTGCATCACACAACGGGTACAAGCGCAGCAAATGTAACTATGTTCTACTCGGCTTCTACAGATGGCGGTTGGAACGCGCAAGGTAATTGGCGCAGCAATGCTCTGTGGAATTACACTGGTGCAGCAACGCTTGGCAGCGGGCAAGGTTTTTCTACTGTAACTGTACCCAACTACAATAGTTTCAATGATATTCAGTTTGCATTGGCAAGCAAGAGCTTTACCATAGATGCAGGAGCCGACCTGCAATTGGTAGAAGGAGAAACAGGGCAGTTTTCGCCAATTGTTACCAATGTGGTTTCGCCAGTATTCGATTGGTTGCCAACTACATTTTTGGCATGTGCCGATTGCCCTACGCCAGATGTTACACCTACCCAAACCACAGTTTACACTTTGCTGGTTACCGATGCAGCAGGCTGCTCGGCAAGCGACACCGTTCGCGCAGTAGTGATGCCCGATTTATTGCTGCTGCCAACAGCATTTTCGCCAAATGGTGATGGCGTGAATGATTTGTTTCGCCCGGCAAATAAAAATTTGAGAAAATTCAACATGCAAATTTACAACCGCTGGGGCGAATTGGTATTTGAAACCGATAACCCAAAAGAAGGCTGGGATGGCGTGTTTAAAGACAGAGAACAACAACTTGGCGTGTTTGTGTGGAAGGTGGATTACCAAACTACCAACATGAAAAAGAACCGCTACGAAAGTGGCAATGTTACTTTGATTAGATAAAACATTTCGCTCTCACATTTTTTATTGTATTCATCCAACCTTTCTAAAAGACATACTCGTCTTTTGAGTAATTAAAACAACGCATTATGTACAAAACACTACTCTCGGCAATATTTAGTATTGCATTATTCAGCAACAGTTTTTCGCAAATTACATTAACACCAACCATTGTTGATGCAACATGCAATGGCGCATGCAATGGTTCTATAAATATAAGTGCGGTAGGAGGTTTAGCCCCTTTCACCTACGCGTGGAGCAATGGAACAGTTACTCAAAACATATCGAATTTATGCGCAGGCTCATATACTGTAACGGTAACTGATGTGCAGGCATTAACTACAACACAATCTTTTACAGTAAATGATGCAACACAAGTTACCAGCTCTGCTGTTGTAACCAATGCATCCTGCCCAACATCGGCCGATGGCGTGATAGATGTTGTTGTAGCCGGTGGCACCCCTCCATATAGTTTTATGTGGAGTAATAATTCTACTGCTCAAGTGCTTACCAACTTACCAATTGGCACCTATGCAGTAAGTGTGATAGATGCAAATGGTTGTGTAACTACTGATGTAGCAACCATCAATTCTGTTTCTAATCTGAGTGCAAACTTCAGCACCACCAATCCATCGTGTGGGCAAGCAGATGGAGTGATTCAAATAAATGCAATAGGCGGCTTACCTCCGTTTTCGTATATGGTAGATGGCGACCCGCTACAAGGCACAAATGTTGCTATCGGTTTGGCCGAAGGTGTACACGCAGTGGTCGTTACCGATTCGGTGGGCTGCGTGGTAGATAAGTTAGTTGATTTATCGCAAATAAAGCTGAAAGTAGAAGAAGTAGTAAGTGCCGATTGCAACAATAAGAATGGCAAAATTAAAATGAGCGCAATGGGAGGCACAGCGCCATACACATACGCATGGAACATTGGCGGTGGCAACACGCCCATAGCAGACAGCCTTGTAGCAGGCGGATACAGCGTAACTGTTACCGATAGCTTAGGCTGCTCTATTCATAAAAATATTGTATTGCCATTAAACGACAGTTGTGTGGGTGAATTGAGCGGAGTGGTGTTTTATGATTTAGATGGCGACTGCACATTGGATGGCAATGAAGTGCCAATGCAATATGCACAAATCAAAGTATCGGGCAATGGTGTTTTTTATGTTTTTTACAGCGATGCGAATGGTAAATATCAAGCAACCCTTCCATTAGGAACATATATCATTGAACCATTTGGCGCACAAGGCATTACTTGCCCTGCATCACTAAAATATCAAGTAAACTTATCGCAATCGGGTGTGGTGGTAGATGGAAATGATTTTGCGGTACAAACAGTAGCCTACCGCGATGTTTCGGTATTGGGTAGAATAGGGGTTGCACGCCCTGGCTTTTTAAGCGAAGTGTGGGTAACGGTTAAAGACAACTCATCAATTCAAGGCGTTTCATCGGGGCAGGTAAAGTTAACCTTAGATGCCAAATCAGATGCAGTTACAGCATCTGACGCAGGTGTAATTTCGGGCAAAGTTGTTACTTGGAACTACACATTAAATCAAGGTGAAACAAAACACTTTCAGCTTACAACACAAATTCTTGCGCCTCCGGCAGTAAACATTGGCGATAATTTAATTTATGAAGCGAGACTTTTCCCTGCCACAGCCGATAGTATTAGTGCAAACAATGTTGATTCTACAGGCAGAGTGGTGCAAGGTTCATACGACCCTAACGATAAAGCGGTGTTTCCAAATGGTAATATATTGTTGAAAGACACTGTGCTGAAATACACCATCCGCTTCCAAAACACCGGAAACGACACTGCATTTACAGTTGTTATTCGCGATACATTAGATGGCAATCTGAACCCATACTCTTTGCGCAACTTTGCTTCGAGCCACTCTATGACACCGGTGTTTGTAGCCAGCGATGTAATAGAGTTTCGCTTCGATAATATTTACCTGCCCGATAGTTTTGTAAACGAGCCTGCAAGCAATGGTTTTGTATCGTATTATGTAAATCGCATCAAAAACATTCCAATTGGCTCTACGGTTAAAAATCAGGCAGCCATTTACTTCGATTACAACTTGCCTATTTTTACAAATACAGCCATCAACACACTTGTAAATCCGGTTTCATCAATCCAAGAATTTGGTAATACAGCAATCAAAATTCATCCCAACCCTGCATTCGACAGGTTGTTTATTTCGGTAGAAGAAAATCAGTTTAAAAGTGCTGCGTTGTTTGACCTAAATGGTGCAAAAGTTGCAGACAATTCGCTTCCCGAATTATCTGTTTTGGGCTTGCCGCAAGGCATGTATGTTTGTAAAGTAGAATTAAAAAACACTGCCGTTTACTACACTAAAATCATTGTTCAATAAACAAGCTGATTGTTTCCTAAACAAAAAACGCGACCTCGTTGAGGTCGCGTTTTTTGTTTAGGGTTTCTCGAAGGCAAAAAAAAATCCCGCTTTTGCAAGCAGGATTTTTAGTTTTTCTGTGAGTCTGTCGGGATTCGAACCCGAGACCCATACATTAAAAGTGTATTGCTCTACCAACTGAGCTACAGAC
>CAZYXR010000033.1:0-33242 GCA_964650845.1 uncultured Chitinophagaceae bacterium | reverse complement strand
CCGGGTGTTTGTATTCTTATCCGTAGCAATGCTAAACACCAATGCGCAAAATGTTACTGTTGGCGGAACCACATCAACGGGTTATTTACCTAAGTTTACAGGCTCATCAACAGTTGATAATTCATCGGTGTTTCAAACTGGTAATTTCATCGGTGTACATACAAATACGCCTTCAGCAAGTTTGGATGTTTATGGGACTTGCGGAGTGGATAATAGAAGCGTTTTGAGTGTTACTCAATATGGTGGATTTTGGGGCGGCTGCTTTAATGGCGAATCCCGCGGAGATAACTTTATAGTAAAAACAGAATCTCTTGTTAGTTTTCTTCCTTTTACTTCGCAAACTTCTTATGATTTCATCGTAAAAAATTCCGGCAATGTGGGGATTGGAACATTTACGCCATCGGCATCATTATATGTTCGACCTAATACGGGTTCTACTAACCCATTAAACATTGTGAATAATGCAGACAATGCTTCTTTTTTGTTTGTGAAAAGCACGGGAGAGATTGGTATCGGAACATCCACCCCAAACGCAAAACTGTATGTAAAAAATGTAAGCGGTGCTGTAAATCCGCTCGAAATTCATAATGCCTCTTCCGTAAATATCCTTACCGTGAAGGATAACGGAGGGTTGGGCTTAGGAACCAACAACCCTAACGCCATTGTTGATGCGAAGAATGCTTCAGGAATTTACGGCTGGCTTTACCACGGGCAAAATTCATCCGGCTCAACTCGTTTTTTAGTAACAGATGATGGCAGGGCGAGTATCGGCTCAACACCTGCTTTCAGCCAAAGCATACTCACCCTCAAATCTGCATTGGGCAGCAGCGTAGCCACCACCTTAGACATGGTTGCACCCGGCAATTCGGGCTGGCAAAACCAAATAAGGTTTTTAGCAACTAATAATTCCATCAGGCACTTGATAACGGACGACCACACCACGAACAACCTGATAATAAAAGCTGGAAACGGAGGCGGGGCAAATGCAATTGTGCAGGTGCAGGGTAAAATGTTCATCGGTAATGAGCAGCCCAACGGTTCCTTCACCGATTATAAACTTGGAGTTGACGGACTTTTAGTTGCCAAACGCTGTGTAGTGCAGATTAACCAATGGGCAGATAATGTTTTTGAAGAAAATTATCCTTTGTCAACGTTGGGTGAAGTTGAATCTTTTATAAAACAGAATAAACACTTGCCGGAAATACCAAGCGAAAGGGAAATATTAGAGAGTGGCGTTAGTTTAGGAGAAATGAATGCACTGCTGCTTAAAAAGATAGAGGAGCTGACGCTTCATCTTATCAGGCACCAAAAGGAAATTGAATTATTGAAATCCGGTAACCGCAAATAGCTAAACTTAAAAAGAAAGCTATGAAAATGAATTTTCAACTATTGTTTTTTTTATTCATCTGCTTATCAGTGTCTCACGTTGATGCGCAATATATAACGCTTAATGGCAATCGGTTTCATGACCAAACAGGTGAACCATTTTATCCGGTTATATGTAATTATGGTGTAAGGTTGTCTTGCCAGAACTGCAATACAGGCTCGCTGATTTCAGGTTTTAGCGAAGGTCGAATAAATTGCAACCCTGCCGATTACACTTTGCACCCTAATCATTATTATGGCTCTACTATGGAATTTGAAGAACCATTTAATAAAGGTTTGGAAAAAATAAAAGCAGACCTTATTAAAATAAAACAAATGGGCTTTAACACCATACGCACTATGATTGAGTTTCATGAAAATAAGCATTTTAAAATGGTTGGCGGAAGCGTTGTGCCTGATGAACCCGGTGGCAGGGTGATATGCCTGAAATACGGCAACGCAAAGAATGATGCCTCTAGTTGGTGGGGTAGCTTTTTCCGAATAATGCCACCTTATGATGCTGATGATAACCTGCAAGACATTATGCTGCCTGCTATTCACGATTTTTTGGATGTGGCGGCAGAAGCGGAATTGCACGTAATTCTTGTAACGGGCGGCAGCTATATCTCTGCCTCCGGTGATGCCTCCTACAATAGAGATGCCCCTGTTGAAAACCTTGCGCAGGCGGAAGATTACAGAGATTACCTGGAAGTGCTGACAGATAATCTCAAAAACCGTCCGGAGTTGTTAGCCTACGATTTATTTAATGAAATGGCTTATGGTGTAAAAAAGTGGAATCCTGATGACCCGATTATAAGCGACCGTACATGGGGACCTTTTACAACCAATAAAAAAGAAGAAATATGCAACTTCACTGCTATGTGGTACGATGCCATTAAAGCTGTTGACCCCAATCACATTGTTTCCTTATCATCCGGAAACATTTTTGCTGTGCGCAATTATGATCCTGCCATTATGAAGGTGGACTTGCACGATTATCATGAATATCCTTACAATCATCCTCAGGGTTTTGAGCTGTGGGGTAATTTCTATACTTCTGCTCAAATACGGGAGCGGTGGCTCAGCAGGTACGAGACGATGTTTTACTGGATGAAAAACAATAACCCTATGCCGTGGATACTTGGTGAAACTGCTGCTAGTGCATGGACGGAAGAAGGAAACGATATTTTTGGGCAAGACGACAGCGATACTGATCCTGCTTACACCAGTGATTTTGTAGGAATGAATTTCAGCCAGCCGCCTTTTTCGTATGGCTCTTACGAAGACCAAATTGATTTTGCAAGGCAAACGCAGCAGATGGTATTGAACCACTCCGGCTCAGGCTACGGGTGGTGGGAGTTTATGTGGGATGAAAAAAGCCCGCCTTTTAATAATGCCAATGCTTTTTCTGACCAATACATAGGGCTGTTAGACAAAGGAGACCCTGCCGCGCTGGGTGGCGGCTATGTGTATGACAACTCGCTCGACCGCCCGATAATTGCCGCCTTTGATACTGACCCTATTACCAAACCGCAACCGGGCACGGGCAATATGCCTGCCAATTACTACAACCCCTTCGGTGGAGATTCTACAATTAATTACTTCATCACCGGAACTGTGATTGATCAGGATAATAACCCTATAAAAGATGCGATTTTAAATGCAAGGAATAACTGGGGTGATAACGTTGTTCCTGATGAATACAAATTCGACATCCATACTTTTTCCCGTGAAAACGGCAATTTTAGTTTGACAGCACCTATAGGACATTTTTTTAATACTGAGGATATAAACGATCCTGACAGATATGATTACAGTAAATTTATTATCGTCTATTTTAATGCACCGGCAGCAAGAAACAGTAACGAAAACGAAAAGAACAAAGTGGAGTATTGGAATATACCAGACATCGGAGGGAATATTAATGCTAATCTTACCAAGCTACAGCGCATGACAGGGGTGTTTGATAAAACTGTAGTTGATGAGGTTATTAATAATGGCAACTCTCTTTTTGAAGCCTCTGCCAGAAACGTGCTCAAGGTAAAAAATACGCTTGTAGAGGCTACCGGTATTGCCGACTTTCATGCTTCGCAGGCAGTGGTGGTGGAAGACTACTTTATAACGACAGAGGGAAGCTATGTGGATATTTACATTGCGCCTGTTGACTTTAACTGCGTTGATTTTCCTGACCCTGTATACAAAACGGATGAGACAAACATAAGCCCTGTTGAGGAGCAAACCCTGCCTGCAAAATCCTTTGAGGTTAGATATACGCTTCTGCAATCATCCATGCGCCTGATGCCTAATCCTGCAACGGATGTGGTGTTTATAGAATCTGAAATGAAGGAAGATTGCTACTTAACAATTACTGATATGAACGGCAAACAAGTTTTTTCTGATAACTTTAACTTGCCAACTAAGTATGAAATAAACGTATCGGCTTTTGCCCCGGGAAATTATCTCGTTAAAGCCATAACAGAATCACAAACAGAAACTTTTAAATTATTCATCAGCAAAAATTGATATAGATATGAAAACAACCATACAGAATGTAATAGCGCTGACAGTAACACTTCTTGTTACAAACTCAGCTATACAAGCTCAAAGTTGGCAGTGGGCACATAGTGGGGGAGGCAGTATAAATGTTCCTCCTGATCAGGGATTAGGGGTTGTTGCAGGCAGTAATGATACCATTTATGCTTTTGGTATTTTTAATGTTGAATTGCAGTTGGACTCACACTATAATGTAGGTAACAAAAGTTCCTATTTTATAGCACAATATACTCCTTCGGGTCAGCCTGTAAAGTCAGCACTTATCAAAAGAGCAAATAGTAATCCAGGGGGTGCTACGGCATTTAATTTTAACACCGATAAAGACCATAATCTATATGTAAGTGGAGATATCAGTAATACTTACACTTTTGATACTTTGGAAGTAACAGGAGGGGGAGGGTATGTTGCAAAGTTTAATAGCAAGGTTAAAGTTGAATGGGTAAAATTTTTAGCGGACATAAATTATGCTGTATCGGGGGATAATCAAAAAAATATTTACTCAGTTGGTAGTGTAATTGATAACGTTGGATACATAGATACTTTTGCCTTGCATAATCCCGGTGGCACATTAAAACCCAAAATGTATTTGGCAAAATTAGACAGCACTGGTAAATGCCAGTGGGTGAAACAAAGTTATGGAACTGGTGCACATACAGGATTCAGAGATATAAAGGTTTCTGGTAATAATGTCTATGCCTCGGGTTTTATGGTTGATAGTTGCGCTTCTTTTGACAATAATTCATATTGTATTAATGCAGGTTTTTTAATGAATACAGATACAAATGGTAGTCTTCAATGGCTATCACATTTGAGCAGATTAAGTGGGGGAGCATCATTTAGCAGTATTGGAACTGATGCAAGTAGTAATTGCTATACAGCAGGCGGTTTTGACGGAACTATAGTGGTAGGCAATGATACAATCTATAAACAGTCAGGTGTCAGGGTTGCCTTACTGATGAAGTATAACCCTGCGGGAACTATCTTGTGGAAACGCCAGATATATGGTGATAGTGTAATTTTTGTAAATTCATCGCACACTGACATTTCGGGTAATACCTACTTAACAGGCACTTTTAGCGGTACAGCTATCTTTGGCAATGACACAGTAACTGCCACTGCGGGCACTGATACATTTAAAACAATAAACAGAAATATGTTCATCACCCGCTATGATGCTAATGGTAATTATTTGGGCGTAAAAACGGTTTACAATGCCACTCCTGAATCTATTACAACAGATACTTACGGCAATGCCATAGTAACAGGCAGCATTAAAACGGGCACTACTTACTTTGATACAATACAACGCACCTCCAGAGGTGGTGAAGATTACTTTGTAGCTAAACTGAGTGCCATCACTGGAGGCAGCAGTTCTATAAAAACACCTCTTGCAGATAATAAACTGATGATATACGCCAATCCTAACCGCGGCAACTTTACCATTGATGTACCCAAAAGCATTGTAACCAATACTACTGCTCACTTGCAGATATACAGCACAGCAGGCAGCCTAATCAAAGATGAAACAGTGGACATCAGCGGATCAACCATTAGCGTTGATTTAGGTACAGTACTCAAAGGGCTTTATACAGTTACGCTTTCAGGCAGCGGGTTTAAAAAGTTTACGGGCAAGGTGATGGTGGAGTAAAAGAATATACTTATTCAGATATGACAAACCCTTTTACTCCTGAGTTATTATGAGTGTCTGTAACTTTTAAATAATAATAGCCCTGTTTAAGGTTATTGATATTTAAGAGGAAATTATTATTGCTTATATTTTCGACAGTATGAACATATCTTCCCATAACATCATAAATATCAGCAACAAAAGGGAAGTGTTTCTCTATATCCGTATTTACGCTGATTGTATTTTTTGCAGGATTGGGAAATAGCTGAAACTTTAACTCGGTTAAGGAGACCTCTGGTATTGTGCTATATATATAACCACTGCTGTTCGGAATTTATAATTCCGAAACCGCTCCTCGACATGCCCTTCGGAACATGTCGAGGAGCGAAAAGTGATGAAATGGGTGAATTAAAAATTTAATGGGTTTGCGCCAATGCTTGCTGTAGTAGCTTTTAAGTAATGATTGCTATTGGTGTGAAACTGCGCATTGGGCAAGTATTTCATGTTATCAAAATAGCCTTCAAAAAGTTCCGTCAATTGGTTGTCGTCTATTTGCTTTTTAAGCAGCGTGTAATCGGTTGCTTGTAACGACTCTCTCAATATTGGCGCTACTGCTTTGAATTTGTATCCGCGCTTGTTTGCGTCTTCCTTTATCAGTTTTAAATATTCTAAGTAGATATTTGAAATGTATCTGCCTTTCTTTTTGGGCTTGCTCTCTTTTACATCGGGTTGCCAGTTCGATATTTTTATAAACGGCAATTGGCATGCATACCAATAAGGAAACTTCTTTGCAGCTTGGTGTGTTTGCGATGTAAAGAGTTTGTAATTTTCTATGGTATAAAACGGTTTTAAAAAATGATTGTATGTGTATTTTCCATCCAACTCATTTGAAAGGCTTGATGGGTGAACTACATAATAAAACACCATTTCTTTGGGCTTGTTTTCGTTTACTACATTTTTGAGCAATACGTATATGCCGGCTAAAGATGAGGGGTCGGAAGTGGTTAATGAAAGCAGCCCAAGACTATCAAAATTGCTTGACGATGGATACAATTGCCCGCCAACGCTATCGCCAAAAACCACTTTCTTCTGCTTGCTTTTTTGCTTGCTTTTTTTAACCGATTCAAATATTAAGGAAGCATCGCTTTTAAAATTGCCCGTATAAAAAAGATAGCTATTGTAGCCTATGTAATAAGCAATAAAGGGTATTGATATTAAAATAAGCTTCCCAAAAAGTTTTGCTACTTGACTGCCCATTAGAACTGAAAATAAATAAACTGGTTTTCGCTAAAAACGCCCAATTCAAGAATTGAGATTATCAAAAAATAATATACGCTCCAGCGAAGCATTGCGGGTGAATTCCAAAATTTTTCTGCTGCGTTTTCATAACGGTTTTGAATGTAGTTTACGAGCATCAAAAACGCTATCCATACAAACGATATTAAAATTGAAAACTTAGATATATCATAAACGCCTTCTTTGAAAAAACCAATATCGAAAGATTTTGCGTTGGATAAAACCGTGGCATTTTCAATAAGCATAAATGCATCTTGCACCGTTTCGGCTCTAAAAAATATCCAAGCCAAAAGCACCAGCAAAAACGTTATTACATAACGCACCCAAACATTTACTTTTTTATAGCTTTCGCCTAAATACCTTTCTACTACTACATAAACAGCATGAAGGCTTCCCCACACAATATAGGTCCAGTTTGCGCCATGCCACAAACCGCTAACGGTAAACACTATTGCTAAGTTTCTATAAACCTTCCATTTTTCTTTAGCCCTATTTCCTCCCAGTGGTATGTAGAGGTAATCTCTAAACCAAGTAGAAAGCGATATGTGCCAGCGGCTCCAAAATTCGGTTACGGTTGATGATAAATAGGGTTGTTTAAAATTTACCATCAACTCTATGCCCATTACCCTCGATGCTCCTCGGGCAATATCTGTATATCCCGCAAAGTCGCAATAGATTTGAAACGCAAAAAACAATGTTGCTATCCAAACCGAAACGCCATAAAATTCATTTGGGTTTTCAAAAACAGGATTTACATACAATGCAAGCCTATCAGCAATTACTACTTTTTGAAACATGCCCCACAGCATCAAAAACAATCCATCTCTTACTCTTATGTAATCGAAATTGAACTTCTTTTTAAACTGCCACAAAAGGTTTTGTGGGCGCTCTATAGGGCCGGCAACAAGCTGTGGAAAGTACATTACATAAAGGCTGTAAATTCCAAAATGCCTTTCGGCTTTTTGATTGCCTCTATACACTTCTATGGTATAGCTCATTGCCTGAAACGTGTGAAACGACAAGCCTATCGGAAGTATAATATCCAAATATGGAATTTGATCGGTAGTGCCAAATACCGTATTCAATACTGCATTTACGTTTTCGGTAAGAAAGTTGTAGTACTTAAATATTGCAAGCACTCCGCAGTTGGCAATAATGCTTAGCAATAAATATGTTTTTCGTTTTTTTCCTTCTGCTTCTTCTATCAGTATTCCTGCTATGTAATCAATTACGATTGTAAAAATCAGTATCAGCAGATAAATGGGTACAAAAGATGCGTAGAATAAACAGCTTGCTAATAGCAAGTGCAGCCATCGCCTCCGTTGTGGCAACATAAAATAGATGGCTATTACAACAGGAAAGTAAATTAAGAATTCTATTGAGTTAAAGAGCATCTACTTTTCTATCGCTTTGCTTTTGGAATTTTGTTTTTGAGTTTACAAGCCGCAATTATAGTGCTTTCTGCTAATGTAGTTTTTGCACAATTGTCGAATCGCTATTGCTGAATATTTCGGTTCAATTCGTTGGCTATACTTCGGTCGTTGCTCAGGCGCGGCACTTTGTTTTGGCCGCCAAATTTTCCTTTGCTTTTCATGTAGTTATTAAATGCACCCGTTTCGAGTGCGCGTATTTTTAAACACTGCAACATATTGCCTGCGCGCAAATCATAGTAGTAAACGTTCTTTTGCTGCATTGCTTTATCGGCTTCTTCGGCAAATGCCGAAAGGTTTTGCGGGGCTTGCTTAAATTCTACAAACCATTCGTGATAGCTTAACTCTCCCTCGGGGTTTACATTTGGCGCTACGGTGAATTCGGTTACTGCTCCGCCATGTTTTTCTATGGCTTCTTTTAATGCATATTCTACTTCTTCGGCTATTACGTGTTCGCCAAAGGCCGATGTAAAGTGTTTTACTCTACCTGTTACTACTATGCGGTAGGGTTCTTTTGAAACAAACTTAACGGTGTCGCCAACACTATATGCCCACAGGCCAGCATTGGTTGAAATTACTAAAGCGTAATTCACACCAAGCTCTACATCTTGCAGCATGATGCGCTGTGCTTCGGGCTTGCCCAGGTCTTCGGGTTTTACAAATTCGTAAAATATTCCAGCATTGAGGTTTAGCAGCAGCGCGTTTGTTTTTTGTGTGTCTTGATAGGCAAAAAAGCCTTCGCTTGCCGGGTAGGTTTCTATAGATGCTATTTTTTTTCCTATCAGTTGTTCTATACGTTTTTTATAGGGTTCGTAGTTTACACCTCCGTAAACAAACACACTAAAATCGGGGAAAATATCTTTTACAAATTCTTTGCCGCTCATTGCTTGCAATCGTTCAAAATACATTACTACCCATGGCGGTATGCCGCTAATCAAACTCATGCGCTCTTGCATTGTTTCTTGTGCAATGGCGTTTACTTTTTCTTCCCAATCTTCAATACAATTTGTTTGGTACGATGGCATTCTGCTTTTGTTCAGCCATCTGGGAACGTGGTGATATACTATGCCGCTCAACCTGCCCGATGGTATTACACCGTGTGTATCCAGCTCGGGGCTGCCTTGTAAAAAAATCATTTTTTGGGTAAAGAAATCTGCGCTGCCCGATTCGTGTACATAGCACAACAGCGAGTTGCGGGCAGCGCGTATTTGTTCGGCAATGCTTTCTTTGGTAAGTGGAATATATTTTGTGCCCGAGGTGGTACCACTGCTTTTGCAAAAATACTGTGGCTTGCCTTTCCAAAGCACATCGTGTTTACCTTCGGCTATTTGCTCGATGTATGTTTTTATGTCTTCGTAATCGCGAATGGGTACCGCTCGTGTAAAATCGCCATAGGTGGCTATGGTGCTAAATTTATGTTGCTTGCCAAAATCTGTTTGCTCGGCTTGCTGAATAAGGTTGTGTAGCGTTTCGCGCTGTAGTTGCACGCCTTTTTTTTGCTCGTTGTAAATACGCGGCACTATTAGGGATGCTGTAAGGCGTATTGCTGTTGATCTTAAACCCATTCGAGGACGCCAAAGATGAAAAAAGAAAATGATTTAGCGCTACAAGTTGATATGCTATAATGTTAGAATGGGTGGTGTAACTACTAAAAAAAGCCTCGCAGTAATTATGCTGCAAGGCTTTTTTTAATGATAAAAACTTTTCCTTTTTACGCACCTACTGCAACTTCTCTCACCAACAGTTCTTCGCGGCCAGGACCCGTAGAAAGCATTGATACGGGTACGCGCAATTCTGTTTCTAAAAATTTTAGGTAGTTAGTTAATGCGCTCGGCAGGTTTTCAAAATTATTAAAGCCTGCAAGCGATTGGTTCCACCCGCTTAGGTTTTTGTAAACGGGGTTTGTTTTTAAGCCACAAAGGTCGAATGGAATTTGTTGAGTTACTGTTCCGTTAATTTCGTAATCGGTACACACGCTGATGTTTTCAAAATCATTCAACACGTCTGCTTTGGTAATGGCTATTTGTGTAACTCCATTAATCATGCATGCGTAGCGCATTGCAGGTATATCAAACCAGCCACATCTGCGTGGGCGGCCTGTGGTAGAGCCAAACTCGTTTCCTTGATTGCGTATGTTATCGCCAACTGTATCTAACAATTCGGTTGGAAAAGGACCACTGCCCACCCGTGTGCAATATGCTTTGGCAATGCCAATAACTTCGCGCACTTTAGTTGGTGGTATTCCTAAACCGTTGCATGCTGCCGATGTAATGGTGTTTGACGAGGTAACATACGGGTATGTTCCAAAGTCAATATCCAGCATGGTTCCTTGTGCACCTTCGGCAAGAATTTTTTTTCCTGCTGCTAGAGCATCATTTAAGTAATATTCAGCATCAATAAATTGTAGCTTTTTTATCTGCTCTATACTTTCGAACCATTGTGCTTCTATTTCTTTTAAGGAAAAATCGTAGTTGTAAAGAGTAAGCAAATGCAAGTGCTTATCGCGCACTTTTTCGTATCGTTGGCGAAAATCTTTTTCAAGAATATCGCCTATTCTTAAACCGTTTCTTCCGGTTTTATCCATATAAGTGGGGCCTATTCCGCGCAGCGTAGATCCTATTTTTTCTTGCCCCTTTGCCGACTCTGATGCCGCATCTAAAATTTTGTGTGTAGGCAAAATCAAGTGGGCTTTTTTAGAAACCAGCAATCTTTTAAGCACATCTATGCCTTTCGCTTGCAGTTGGTCTATTTCTTTCAACAGTGTTGTGGGGTCTATTACCACACCATTGCCTATTACGTTTGTAACTCCTGGTTTTAAAATGCCGCTTGGCACTGTGTGTAACACCGTTTTTACACCATCAATAACCAAGGTGTGTCCTGCATTTGGTCCGCCTTGAAAGCGTGCTATTATTTGATACTTATCGGCTAAATAGTCAACTATTTTTCCTTTGCCTTCATCGCCCCATTGAAGCCCTAATAATATGTCTGCGTACATTTAATATACTGTTTTTTGAAAAAGAAAACAGCGCAGCAATGCTTGATTACTGCGCTGAAAAAGTTGCGAATATAATTATTATGCATTTTGAAGGAAACTAATTCCTGCAACTTCACTTTCGTGAACATTGAATACATCCTTCAGCTTTGTCATTACCAATAATTTGTTCATTTGGTCGGGAACGTTGGTTAGGGTCATTTCTCCGCCTGCGTTTCTTGTTTTTGAAAGTGCAGTTAATAGCATTCCCAACCCGGTTGAATTGATAAATTTCAAATCGCTAAGGTTAAACAATACTTTCTTGTTGCCCTCTTCTATGCTTGCTTTCAGTTTTTCCATTACTGGTGCATTTGCGTGTTCGCCCAATAAATTTCCGTTGAGGAAAAAAACCAATACGCCTTCTTTTAGTTCAGTTTTAATGTCCATATCAATTCAGATTGTTTGATTTTACGGGCTGAAAGTAAATAAATAGTTGAATTTTCACCTTTTCAATAAAACATTCATAACATGACAATAGAGCAAGCGCAATTAGAAGTAGATAACTGGATAAAAATAGTTGGTGTAAGATACTTTAACGAGCTGACTAATACTGCCATTTTAATGGAAGAAGTAGGCGAAGTGGCGCGTATTATGGCGCGTAAGTATGGCGAACAATCTTTTAAAGAAAGCGATAAATCTGTTGACTTATCGGATGAACTGGCAGATGTGCTTTGGGTATTGATTTGCCTTGCAAACCAAACCGGAGTGAACTTAACCGAAGCATTTAATAAGAACATGGAAAAGAAAACAGTGCGCGATAAAGAAAGACACCTCTCTAATGAAAAACTGAAATAGCTTTTTATTCTGTTTATGAAGTATAGAATAACATGTGGATAATGGTGTATTTCTTATTTGAAAATAGATTTGGAATAATGCTTTCTAAATACATCTATAGTTTTTGCTCTTTAAAAAAGTGATAACTTTTAGATAATCCACATCCCTATTTCATTTGTGTGAACTTCTTTATTTCATCATTTCTTTGTTATTCTACTATTCACAATGTTGTTAATTGTGTTAGTAGTAGTAGTTATTTATCATCTATATGTGTTAATGAATTGTTGATAGAATTGGAATAACCAAAAAGTCAATAATCCTTTCCTAAAACTTACCAAGTAATACACCGAGCTAATAATGTATAGCTTTCTTTTAATTAAAATATTTACTTAATAATAAGTATTAAAGCTGTGAACAAATTCTGTTTCACAAAAAGTGCTTAAGATTTAAACCAACGGATATGTTTGCACTCCCCAAAAACAAAAACAGAGAATTCTTTTAATGTCGCTTTTTTTAATGATGTTTCTTGCTAACTCAATAATGGTGAAAGATACTAACTTCCTCGAAAGGCAGATAGCTTTTAGCAGAGTTGATGCTGCAATGGAGAAAAACTACGAACGCATAGAAAAACAGTGCAAAGAATCGGGAACCGATAAGTTTGATGAAGTTTACCTACGAGCTTTTAAAGAGGAAAAACTTTTAGAAATATGGAAATGGAATGGAACAAACTATGTGTTGTACGATACATTTCCTATTTGCTATTCATCGGGAATTTTAGGACCAAAAAAGAAGCAAGGTGATAAGCAAGTTCCAGAAGGATTTTACGAAGTAAAAGTGTTTAATCCGGCAAGCAGTTATCATCTTTCATTAGGTTTAAATTATCCAAACAAGCGTGATGAAATAGTAAACAAAGCACCTCGCGGGGGCGATATTTACATACATGGAATGTGTGTAAGCATTGGTTGTTTGGCAATGGAAGACGCTCCAATTGAAGAAATTTACATTGTAGCAATGTTGGCAAAAGCAGCCGGGCAAAAAACAATACCAGTTCATATTTTTCCATTTAAAATGACCGATCAAAAAATAAAAGAACACATAGAAACATCTTATATTTTTTTGAAAGATTTTTGGAAGTCTATTCAACCAGCTTACACTTATTTTGAAATGAATAAGAGAATACCAAAAGTAGAAGTAGATTCAAAAGGAAATTACATTGTTTATTAAAGTAAAAAAGAGAAGAATGAAAGGATTAAAATATACACTTATTACTATATCTGTTGTTGCAGTTCTTTTAGCGGCATATTATAGGTTTTGGTTTTTGCGTTGTCCGCCACGAACAATCAACCCAAATGAAAATGTTTACATAAGCCCGGCAAATGGTTTAATTGCCAGCGTTACACCATGGAACGATTCAACTATACAAGTGCTGAAAGGAAAATATGGTGTTATTGACGTGTGGACAAAAGATGTGGATACAGCAGGAACAATAGTTTCAATAGTAATGAATGTAACTAATGTGCATTATCAACGCGCACTACATAATTCAACAGTAATTTCCAAAAAATATGTAGAAGGAAAATTTAATAATGCTGTGGCAAACGACAATCCTTTTGGAATAAGATTTGAGAACGAGCACAACGAAATGCTCTTTGAAACACAAAAGGGAAAGCGATATAAAGTGATTCAAATTGCAGGATTGTTAGCAAGAAGAATTGTAGATTTTGTAGAACCTGGGCAAGCAAAAAAGAAAGGCGATTTAATAGGATTAATAAAGCTGGGAAGTCAGGTTACAGTTATTTTACCATCTGGAGTAAAACCAAAAGTTACTGTGGGTCAAACCATTTTAGATGGAGATGTTTTAGCCGTAGAAGAATAACCATCTAAACCCATAAAAAAAACGCTCAAGCAGAAAATTACTACAAATCCGGTTATAGGAGAAAGCACATGATATTTAGCTTTTGTAAAATCATGTATCTGCCAAAACGAATAAGGGTTTTCTAACAAACTCAAAGATATAATTGTAGTGTTGCTTGCAACACTAATGTGGTAAGCAAAAACACAAGTCTGCAACAAAAGGAAGTATGAAATTGAGAGTATTACAAGAAATAGAAATTCCTCGCGCAAAAAGAATACAACCCTTGGTTTGCTTTTAATATCAACACCCAAAATTTTTAATGAAAGCATAGCAAATCCGCAGCCAATTACATCCATCACAATATCATTAAACTCAAAATATTGTGTATAGCCAGGATACAATACAAGATACTGTCTCCACTCATCAATCAGCATTAACGGAATGCAAAAAATAACAGCAGCACCAAACCTTCCACAAAGCGAATACACCAACAAAGCAAGCAGCGCGTATTCTATTGCATGAATTATTTCAATATTCATTTCGAATAAAAAAAGAGCATGCAAGACAATTAAAACAGTAGAGATAAATAAGTAAAAAAGCAGCTGCGCATTTTTAGCTCTAATACATTTTGTAAGCAGCAAGAGAAAAGACAGCACACCCACACCGCCAAACACATTTCGAACCAAAACATTATACACCGGCAATGAATAGCTGTTCATTACCACAACAGAAATTTTTACAAAAAAATCGTGCAAAAAAATAATGGCCAAAGAATACAGCACTACTAAAAACCCCGAAAGGATTTTGCGATTATTTAAAAATAGAAAACAACGCAAAAGCATTTGGTGAAGAAAGCAACAAAAGTTTAATGAAGAAACAACAAGAAAAGTTCAGCTGATAGTACACAAAAAAAACACTGTGAAAACAAAACAAAACAGCTTACAAAAGCATTCACTTTTTTAGCAATAAATAAAAAGAAATGCCAAACTCGTTTGAAGTAACAGGAGGAAAAAAACTTAAAGGATCAATAACACCACAGGGAGCAAAAAACGAGGCCTTACAAATACTTTGTGCTGTGTTGCTCACAGCCGAAGAAGTAACAATCAGCAACATTCCGGCAATACGCGATGTGTTGGCATTGATAGATATTTTGAAAGACCTAGGAGTAAAAGTAAATCAAGTAACAGAAGACACTTATACTTTCAAAGCAGATGAGGTAAATCTTGACTTTTTAAAAACAGACACCTACAAAAAGAAGGGAGCTTCGCTGCGCGGCTCAATTATGATTATGGGTCCACTGCTTACCCGATTTAAAAAAGCATACATGCCCAAACCAGGGGGCGATAAAATAGGCAGAAGAAGATTAGACACGCATTTTTTGGGCTTTGAGAAGTTAGGAGCAAAATTTAACTACGATAGCAACGAAAGCTTTTACAGCGTAGAGGCCGATAACCTAAATGGAACTTATGTTTTGCTCGATGAACCATCGGTAACAGGCACAGCAAATATTGTGATGACTGCAGTAATGGCCAAAGGTAAAACAACCATTTTCAATGCAGCCTGCGAACCATATTTACAACAGCTGTGTTCTATGTTGAATCGTATGGGCGCAAAAATTTCTGGCGTAGGTTCGAATCTGCTTTGTATAGAAGGTGTAGAATGCATGAATGGAACAACTCATGCCATGTTGCCCGATATGATAGAGATTGGTTCATTTATAGGAATGGCCGCAATGACTCAGAGCGAGCTAACTATAAAAAACTGTCGCGTTGATATGCTGGGAAATATTCTTCCGGTGTTTCAAAAACTGGGAATTGAAATGGAGATAAAAGGAGATGATATTTTTGTGCCTGCCCAAGAACGCTACGAAATTCAACGCTTTATAGATGGCTCTGTATTAACGGTTGCCGATGGCCCTTGGCCATTGTTTACACCCGATTTACTTTCTATTGTTTTAGTTGTTTCCACACAAGCAAAAGGCAGTGTGTTGATTCATCAAAAAATGTTTGAAAGCCGATTGTTTTTTGTAGATAAACTAATTGATATGGGCGCGCAAATTATTCTTTGCGATCCGCATCGCGCATCGGTTATAGGCATCAACCGCGAGTATAAGTTGCGCGGCATTACTATGACATCGCCCGACATTCGCGCTGGGGTTTCGCTATTGATAGCCGCCATGAGTGCCGAAGGCAAATCTACCATTCACAATATTGATCAAATAGATAGAGGCTATCAAAATATTGATGGAAGATTAAATGCTTTAGGAGCAGAAATTAAACGTGTGTAATTACTTCAGGCTGTTTATTCTTCGCAAAAAATCATCGTAGTTTTTTTCGTTGCTCCACAACGCTTCGCTCATGGCAGCAAGGCGCGGCATCACTTGATACAATAATTGTTTTTCGTTGGTGATGTACTCTGTCCAAACGGCAGCTTCGCCACCCAAAAGCAAATGTTTGTTTTCGGTAGAAACGTTTTTTCCGGCAGGGTTAAACTTATACACTTTTTTTAGCGGCACAGGGGTCATCCAAATCGCTTGCAACTTATCTTTGCTGCTGCGTGGGTAGTCGAAATAACAATAAAAACGCGGAGCCATTATTGTAGCGTTTCCGTTTTTAATTGCCTTGTTGCCGGCAGTTTTGCTTAACCAGCTCATCACAATTATATTTTTGTTTACGCCACTTTTCATCACTTCGCCCCAACCAATAGCGCGCCTGCCTTTGGCGGCTAAATGATTTTCAATTTCGTTCATAAAATATTGTTGAACGGCATCATAGTTTTTAAAACTTTTGGCACGCATAAGGTCGCTTACAAATGCACTTTTTTTCCATTGCGCTTTTGGAACTTCATCGCCTCCAATGTGAATAAAAGGAGAAGGAAAAATGTCACACACTTCATCTAAAACATCTTTTAAAAACCGGAGTGTAGAATCTGTTGGGCAAAAAATATCTTGTTTAATACCCCAGGTGTTTGGCACATCAATTTCTTTACCGCTACAGCTCAAAAAAGGATATGCCGCAATTGCCGCAGAAGCGTGCCCGGGAAGTTCAATTTCAGGAATAATATTTATGTGTCTTTGTGCCGCAAAATCAACCAACTCTTTTAAATCGCTTTGCGAAAAATAGCCACCGTAACGACTTCCGTCTTTTTCTATTCGCCAAGCACCAACTTCGGTAAGCCGTGGGTACTTTTTTATTTCAACGCGCCAACCTTGGTCGTCAGTTAAATGCAAGTGCAACGTATTCATTTTAAGCGCAGCCAATAAGCCTATGTATTGCTTCACTACTTCTTTGCCAAAAAAATGACGACACACATCCAAGTGCATTGCCCGATAAGCGTACTGCGGTTTGTCAAAAATATCGCAACCCAAAAAGCAACTTTTGTTTTTATCAAATAATATCAATAGCGATTGAATGCCATGTGCCAAACCCTTTTCGGTAAAGGCGTTGATAACAATACTGTCTTTTTTTACCGAAAGAAAATAAGCCTCATTGCTTTGTAGAGAATCTTGAGGTAATAACGTTAACCAAATATTTCTATTACTTGTTTTATTAAGCAGCGTATAGCCGGTAATCATGCTTATTTGGCGCTGCAAAAAACTACTCGCCTCGCTATTGTTGATGGAAGATATAAAGCCAACATTTTCGTCTAACACAAAAACTTCTTGCTTGGTTTTAAACGAAAATGGTTGCGGAATTATGTTGTGTTGAGCAAAGAGGCTGCAACAAACACAAAATATTAAAAGGGAAGAAAAAATTCTTGTCATACAGCACAGCAAACAATGTGTAATACTACAAGAAATACAAACGCCAACGGCTCATTTTTTTAGCAGATAAGCAACAGAAAAAATTTCTTGTTCATCAAGCGGGTGGCCTTATAAAAGAATATGCAGGAAATCTCCGCTACAATGGATAAAAGTTAAGTAAAATGATTCCAAAAGAAAGAAGAAAACAGATTATCAAGCAGCAAGGTTGGCATCCACTTTTAATACAAAACCCAGGTCTTTCATTATAGATTCGCAATACACCAAAACTCAAACTCATTTTCATTTGGTTTGCGCTTATTGGTATTCATTAAAGAGAACTTATCAGATGTTCTGAGGCATATTTCCTCACCCAACCAACACATCCTCCAGCGCGTCCTCATACTTCGCTTTCAGGTCAACACTTGTTCCCCAATTTTCTCCGTTAATAAAAATTTCAGTGGCAGCAACTGTGCCTAAAAATTCATGAGGATGATTGCCGACCAAATCTAAGAAAGCTTTTTTGTTGGTGGCTGTAATGCTCACCACCACACGGCTTTGGCTTTCGCCAAAAAGCCAGGCATCGTTTCGCGTAGCCGATTTATTTTCAACCGAAAAACCAAAATTATCTACCATTGCCGACTCTAATAAAGCAACAAACAAACCACCTTCGCTTACATCGTGTGCCGAGTTAATAGTTTTTGCGCCAATCAGTTTTTTCACCAATTGTTGTAACTGCACTTCTTCGTTTATTTCAAAATAAGGTGTTGAAGAGCTTTCAATGCCGTGGTGTTTTACCAAGTATTCCGAGCTTGATATGTCGTTTCGCGAAACCCCCAACAAATATATTTCATCGCCTTCATTTTTGAAGTTTAAGGTCATGGCATTTTGCCAGTCGCTGAGCAAACCAATCATGCCGATGGTAGGTGTGGGGAACACCGCGCCACCCTCGGTGCTTTGATTGTAGAAACTTACGTTGCCGCCCGTAACAGGCGTGCCCAAAGCCTCGCAGGCAATGCCCATGCCTTGCAAGGCATTCACAAACTGCCAATACACTTCTGGGTTGTATGGATTGCCAAAGTTCAAGCAATTGGTAATAGCACTTGGGTCGCCACCGCTACATACAATGTTTCGCGCAGCTTCCGCCACGGCAATTTGCCCGCCCGCCAAAGGGTTTGCCCATACATAGCGAGCATTGCAATCTACGGTTACAGCCAAAGCTTTGTCGCTATTTTGTTGCACCCGCACAACTGCTGCATCGCTTGGGCGGTTGGTAGATGTGTTTGCCACGCCTACCATGCTATCATATTGTGTGTAAACCCATTTTTTACTTGCGATGTTTAAAGATTGAACAAGTGTTTGTGCCACAACTTTTAAATCGCTTGGTTCAGCAACCGTATCAATATTGAATTTTAGATTTTCGGCAAAGTAGGCGGGCTCAGAAAATTCGCGGGTATAGATAGGTGCGCCACCGCCCAAAACCAAACTTTCGGCAGGTACTTTTGCTACCAAAGTTTCGCCCATATAGTATTCCAAAATATCACCGTCAATTACTTCGCCTATAACTGCGCAGTGTAGATCCCATTTGTCAAACACAGCTTCCACAGCCGCTTCCATGCCTTTTTTCACCACAATCAACATGCGCTCTTGCGATTCGCTTAATAGAATTTCCCAAGGTTTCATGTTGGCTTGGCGGGTAGGCACTTTGTCCAATTGAATGCGCATTCCGGCTTTGCCTTTCGCGCTCATTTCTGATGTAGAGCAGGTAATGCCCGCAGCACCCATATCTTGCATGCCTACAACTGCACCGGTTTTAATAACTTCAAGCGTGGCTTCTAACAATAATTTTTCTTGAAAGGGATCGCCCACTTGTACAGCCGGCAAATCATTTACACTATCGGCAGTAATATCTTTCGAAGCAAATGCTGCTCCATGAATTCCGTCTTTTCCGGTAGAGCTTCCAACAATATAAACGGGGTTGCCCTTACCTTCAGAAATGGCAGAAACAGTTTCGCCTATTTTTACAATGCCAACGCTCATAGCATTTACCAAAGGGTTGGTTTGGTAAACAGGGTCAAAATACACTTCGCCTGCTACGGTAGGCACACCAAAAGCATTGCCGTAGTCGCCAATACCTTTTACCACACCGCGCAGCAAATATTTTGTGCGGTCGTTTTTTAAATCGCCAAAACGCAAGCTGTTGAGCGAACAAATAGGACGAGCGCCCATGGTGAAAATATCGCGGTTGATACCGCCAACGCCAGTAGCTGCGCCTTGATAGGGTTCCAACGCACTTGGGTGATTGTGGCTTTCTATTTTGAATGCGCAAGCCAGGCCATCGCCCACGTCCACCAGCCCGGCATTTTCTTCGCCTGCTTCAACCAGTAAATGCTTGCCTTTGCGGGGCAACTTTTTGAGGTAGGTGATAGAGTTTTTATAAGAGCAGTGCTCGCTCCACATCACCGAGTAAATGCTTAGTTCGGTAAAGTTTGGTGTGCGACCCAAAATCTCTTTTATTTTATCAAATTCTTCGGGTCTTAAACCCAATTGTTTTGCTTGTTCTAAAGAGGCTTCTTGTAATGATGAAGTTAAATCTGTCATGATTGAAAATTTCGATTGGCAACTGTTTTATATGCGAAATTCGACTTTAGTTGTTAAGCAAAGCCGTAGCATATCGCACGGATGTTTATCTTTTTTTAATGAGCTGCGAAGTTGCGCAAACTGCGCGAATTCAAGAGTGTCTTTTTCGGGGGTTAATGAAAAAATTCTCTTTTGTGGCTTTTGTTGAAATATATGGTCGCGTAACTGTAAAATAATGAACAAGACTTAGCAACAACAGAAAGCCGGCTATGGCCATTTACTTCCATTGAAATGTCTTCAACATATAACGCAAATCCTCCTTCACAAAATCAACCACAGGGCGCATGCTATCGGCATTGGGCGTATTGTTGAAATACAAAGCACCGCGCACAAAATGATGAACAGAGTCGGTAAGATAAAACTGAACATTCGATGCTGCATCGCCACCCACCTCATACAACAAGCCGCGCACACCATTTGGGTTCAATATTTTTACTTCGTCAATGTAGTCTGCTTTCTTGCTATGCTTAAAAGAAAGTTTGTGAGCATCTTCAACAAGCTGATCCAGTTTTTGGTCTTTACTTAATGGCTTGTAGGTAAGGTTTAGTGTGCCATTGAAATTTGGAAACTCAATGTTGTACCAACAAGCACCGTTCATATTTCTTTCAAAGTATGAAGAGTCTTCTATAGCAACTGAATACAAGGGCTTATCAAATTGATATGGACAACCCTGTGGTTGAAACAACTCGTATTTTCTTTCGGGAAAAACAACACGAGGATACGCTTTTGGTTTAGGAGAGTATTCGTGAGTGCAAGAAACAAGTTGCAGCAAAATAAATAGAAGAAGCAACCTTTTTGATATATCAATAGCAGTTCTCATTTGGTTTATTGGTTTGTGCTGTCTGTTAGTTGAGCAATTTCTTCGTGTACAAACGCCTCCATTTCTTTTTTATTAAGAAGCCCTTTTTCAAGCAACTTATTAAAGAACAGGGAGAACTTTTTTGCACCACGATAGTTTACATGACTTGCATCTGCATAATCAGTATTGTTTAGTGGAAAGTTCGAAAAGTCAAGATACGGAATTGTAGGAAAGCTTTCTTCCCGTATTTTGTTGAACGCATTTGTGGACGCAGCCGAAATATATCTAGCTGGTAAAGGCGCGCTTACAAGAATTACTTTGATATTATTTTGTTCTAAAAGGGCAATTGTTTTTTTGAGATATAAAACATTATACTCAGCAAAATCTATCGATTTTACCTCTTTAACCTTTTCAATGTCTTTAGGTTTTATATCCCTGTCTAACCATCTATATTTGCCTAAGAAGTTTTCACCGCATATAATATTTCCAAAGCCACACCAATGCATATTTTTCATAATGGAAGCAACAAAAAAAACTTTTGCTAATTCCGATGGGTTGTTTTTAACTATTGGGATAAAATCTTCCATCGATAAGGTAGAAATTACACGAGGTAGAAATTCAAATAGATATTTTTTGTCCCAAATTGTTTTATCACATCCTTTAGAAAATTCAAATGGCGAAGTTTGAATAAATACTGTTGTTATTGCGTCTTTTTTTCGTAGTAAAAGTTTCGTTTTTTGATAAGTGTAAAAAAGTGCTTCGCCAGATTGAGATAGATTTAAAGAGTTGGCAATTAAGGAGTCATTGAATGTACACTCTGATTTAGAATTGCCCAAAAACACCAGATTTTTTGAGAATGTAGTGTTATCAAGAGCATTGGTAGCATTCTTTTCGCATGCAAAATAGTTTAGCACCAAAACTGCCAAAGCAAAGCAAAAGCCAAACCCAAAAAATTTAATCAGAAATAGTTTCAAAGCTAAAATTGAAAATAAATAAATTCATTTTTATCGCCACCCAACGCCAACACCCAAAAGAATAATACAATATAAAAAGACCATCGCAGTATTGGATTCCAGTTAAGACCAAACTTTGCGAGAGCAAATTCTTTCTCTCTGCCAATCCACTCTATCAAAAAGAACAGCACTATAAAGATAAACACTTGATATTGAGCTTTATAAATAATAAAGTTCAATAAATCTATGTACGCTTGTTTTGTAAAAATGCCCGAGAACATATTTTTTATAAATACAAAAGCGTGAGTAATGCTTTCTGCCCTAAAAAAGATCCAAGCAAAAGTTGCTAACACAAAAGTGCTGCCTATTTGCACCGTCTCTTTTAATGATGGAAACATTCTGCCATTAGCTACCACCTCTATGTTGTTGCGGTTTTTACCCAAAACAACAGAGGAATAAAGTAAAGCGCATTCAGCAAACCCCAAACAATAAAAGTCCAGTTGGCTCCATGCCAAAAACCACTTACCAAGAAAATAGCAAAAGTATTTCTTATGCGCATCCACTTTCCGCCCTTGCTGCCTCCCAAAGGAATGTAGAGATAATCTTTAAACCAGCTTGAAAGAGAAATGTGCCACCTTCTCCAAAATTCTGCAATGTCTCTTGAAAAGTAAGGGAAAGAAAAATTCTTTAATAGTTCTATACCCAACAATCGAGCTGTTCCTAAAGCAATATCAGAGTATCCCGAAAAGTCGCCATAAATTTGAAATGCGAAAAAAATTGCCCCCAAAAACAATACAGGGCCATTATACTGCTCCGTGTTGTTGAATATCATGTTTGCATATATTGCACATTGGTCCGCAATCACTACTTTTTTAAACAAACCCCACAGTATTTGTCTTAAACCATCAATAGCTTTTGGGTAGCTAAAAATCCTTTCTTTTTTTATCTGAGGCAACAAGTGTGTAGCTCTTTCAATGGGACCCGCCACCAACAGTGGAAAGAAACTTACAAAAACAGAATAATCAACAAAGTTTTTTTCTGCAACAATTCTTTTTTTGTAAATGTCAATTACATACGACAATCCGTGAAACGTGTAAAAAGAAATACCAACCGGTAGGATAATTTTTAATGTCCAAGGGTTAAAAGAAATTCCAAGCAGCGAAATGGATTCGGCAAACGAAGTGATGAAAAAGTTGTAATACTTGAAGATACCTAAGAAGCCCAAGTTTATCCCCACGCTCAACCAGAGCCAAAACTTCCTTTTTGTAGGATTGTCGTTTTCTTCAATTTTTAAACCCGTGTAGTAATCGAGAATAGTTGAAAACATTAAAAGAAATAAAAACCGCCAATCCCAACAGGAGTAAAAATAATAGCTGGAAATTAAAAGTAGTGTGTTTTGAATTTTGAAATTTCTTCCACAAACAAACCAATACAGAATAAAAACAATAGGAAAAAAAACAGCAAAATCAAGAGTATGAAAAAGCATTTATGTCTTAGATTTCAATTTTATAAATGTTTCTCAAATTTCTTCCCAGCCCATTATAATCTAAACCGTAGCCCACAATAAAATCATTTGGAATAGTAATGCCGCAAAAATCAACCACTAAATCAGCTTTTAATGCAGAGGGTTTAAATAATAATGAAGCAATTTTTAGTGAAGCCGGCAATTTAAGTTGAATCTCTGGAAGTAAGCGAGCAAGTGTGTTTCCGGTATCTACAATGTCTTCAATAATTATTACATGTCTATTTTGAATCTCTTCATTTAAACCTATCAACTCATCAATAACACCTGTAGAGCGCTCGCCTTTGTACGAAGATGCTTTGATAAACGAAAACTCGCAATCTATAGTTAAATACTTGGCCAAATCGGCAGCAAACAAAAACGAACCGTTCAGCACCGGTATTAACAAGGGTTGCTTGCCGGCATACTCAAGATTTATCTTTTCGGCAACAGATTTTACAGCATCTAAGATGGCTTCTTCGGCAATAAAGAGAGAAAAGGTTTTATCGTGCAACGCAATTTTGTCGCTCATTTTGTAATCGTTATTTTCGGCAACGAAGAAAGGAAAATATTATGCAAAGAGAAGAAGAAGCAAAGCTTACCATTAGTGGTTTTCCCTCGCCCGCTGCCGATTATAAAACTAAACCGCTTTCGTTAGATGATTATTTGATTGATTATCCACTTTCTACTTTTTTCTTTCGGTTTCAAAGCGACATGTATCAAGCAGCTTCCGACTTTCAAAACGGGGATGTGTTGGTAGTTGATAGAAGCAAAAAAGCTACAAAAAAGGTAAAATATGCTGTGGTAGAGAAAGACGGCAGTTTTTTGCTGTTTGATGCCAAAAATATTGCACAAGAAAAAGAAAATCAAAAAAGTAAAAGTTATAATAATGAATCAAGTATTAAACTTTTTGGTATAGTTACGGGTTTGGTAAGAAAATTTTGATTTGCCAGCTAAAGAATGGGACAACAGAAATGATAGCTATAATTGACTGCAATAATTTTTATGCATCCTGCGAACGGCTTTTTAGGCCCGAATTGAGAACGATGCCAATAGTAGTGCTTTCAAATAATGACGGCTGTGTAATTGCGCGCTCAGATGAAGCAAAAGAAGCTGGTGTGAAAATGGGGGCTGTTTTTCATCACATTAAGCACTTTTTAGACACAAGTAGAATTCACTACTTTTCATCCAATTATCAATTGTATGGTGATATGTCCGATAGGGTTATGCGCTGTTTACAAAACATCAATCCTCAAATTGAGGTTTATTCTATAGATGAGGCATTTTTGAATCTTGACAAAATACATTTGCCCAAAGGAGGATTGGTAGAATACGGCAGGCTTATTAAACAAACCGTTTTGAAAGAAACCGGCATACCCGTTTCGGTTGGAATAGCCCCAACAAAAGTTTTGGCGAAAATAGCAAATCGAGTGGCAAAGAAACGCAAGCAAACTACTGGCGGTGTATTTGTTTTAGATTCGCAAGAACAAACCGAAGCTATTTTGAAGGAAACTCCACTTGGCGATGTTTGGGGAATTGGCTACCGCAAAGCGCTCAAGCTAAAATCAGATTTTGGCATGACAACAGCTTTTGATTGCTACAAAAATATGACTGACGAAGTTATGCAGAAGCAATTTGGTGGCGTGGTTGGTTTGCGGGTGCTGAGAGAGCTGCGCGGGTTAAAATCAATAGAGATTTCGCCCGGAGCGGCTGAGAAAAAGCACATTGCCACCACGCGCTCCTTTGGTAGAGCAATAACAAACTTTTCAGACCTGTCGGAAGCAATAGCCAGTTATGCCGAGCAGGCTCACCAAAAGCTGCAAGCGCAACACTCGGCTTGCAAGTCGGTAGGGGTGTATATTCGTAGCGACCCCTTTAAAAAAGAGTTGGGATATTATTCAAAAACAAACTATGGCAATTTGTATCACCCAACCAACAACCCCCACGAGATTATTGCAAAAGCTTTAGCGCTACTTAGCGAAATTTTCCTTCCTCGGTTTGCATACACAAAGGCGGGGGTTTTTCTTTCTTCTTTTGAAGATACTCATGTTAGGCAACTCGCGCTTTTTGAAGAAGATAGCTTGGTGTTAAAGGAGTTATCTAAAGCCGAAAAGTTGGCAAACCTTTTAGCCAACTCAGAGAAAAAATTTGGCAATAACCAAATTTCTACTGCCGCTGCCGGAGTTAATCCCGAGTGGCAAATGCGCATGTCTTATTGTTCGCCACACTACACCACAAACTGGAGTCAACTACCGATGGTTTCAAAATAGTTCCACGTGGAACTATTTTGAAAGCTCAACAATAGGAAGAAAATAGTTTCGCGCCCAATCACTATTGTTCCACGTGGAACAATGCGCTATCAATATTGATTTAGTAGGCAAGGTCAAAAAATTATACTTCTTAAGTGCGCTCTTCTATCTTTGCCCCGAAATGTTTCCAGAATATGATGTAATTGTGGTGGGTGCTGGGCACGCAGGCTGCGAGGCTGCCGCTGCTGCCGCCAATATGGGCTCCAAGGTTTTGCTTGTAACTATGAACATGCAAACCATTGCGCAAATGAGCTGTAACCCCGCAATGGGTGGTGTGGCGAAAGGGCAAATTGTGCGCGAAATAGATGCGCTTGGCGGCTATTCGGGTATAGTTTCTGACAAAAGTATGGTGCAATTCAGAATGTTGAATCGCTCAAAAGGCCCGGCAATGTGGAGTCCAAGAACCCAAAACGATCGAATGCTATTTGCCGGACTGTGGCGAGAAATGTTAGAGCAAACACCCAATATAGATTTTTGGCAAGACATGATTTCCGGTCTGATAATTAAAGAAAACAGAATAGCGGGCGTAAAAACCTCTATGGGTTTAGATATTGCCGCCAAAACCGTAGTGCTTACCAATGGAACTTTTTTAAACGGCTTAATTCATATAGGCGAAAAGAACTTTGGTGGCGGAAGAGCCGGAGAAAAGGCTGCATTTGGCATAACCGAGCAATTGGTAGAGCTTGGCTTTGAAGCCGGAAGAATGAAAACAGGAACGCCACCAAGAATAGACGGCAGGAGCCTCGATTATTCTAAAATGGAAAGGCAAGATGGAGATGAGGATGTAACGGGTTTTTCGTATAAAAGTACCGAAAAACCAAAGCAACAACTGCCTTGTAGGATAACCTATACAAACACCAAAGTGCATGATATACTACGAACAGGGTTCGATAAGTCGCCTATGTTTTCGGGTAGAATAAAAGGTTTGGGGCCAAGGTATTGCCCATCGGTAGAAGACAAAATCGATCGCTTTGCCGATAAAGACCGTCACCAAATATTTGTAGAGCCCGAGGGCTGGAACACTGTGGAGATTTATGTAAATGGTTTTTCAACCTCCCTGCCCGAGGATGTGCAGTATAAGGCATTAAAACAAATTCCGGGTTTTGAAAACATGAAAATGTTCCGCCCGGGCTATGCTATTGAATACGATTATTTTCCACCAACACAACTTAATCTTACGCTTGAAACTAAGCTGGTGCAAGGCTTGTATTTTGCGGGGCAAATAAACGGAACAACCGGCTACGAAGAAGCCGCTTGCCAGGGATTAATGGCTGGTATAAACGCGCACCGAAAAGCAAAGGAACAAAACGAAGTAATAATAAAACGCTCGGAAGCGTATATTGGGGTGTTGATAGACGATTTAATAAACAAAGGAACAGAGGAGCCATATAGAATGTTTACCTCACGTGCCGAGTATCGTATTTTGCTTCGTCAAGACAATGCAGATTTAAGACTAACAGACCTTGGCTACAAGCTTGGATTGGCCGATGAAAATCGATACCAAAAGCTGACCGATAAGAAACAAGCAATGAAAGAATTGGCTAAGTTTTTTGCAGAGTATTCTGTAAGCCCCGAAGATATAAATGCCTTTTTGCTTGAAAATGGAACCTCAGAGCTAAAGCACAAAACTAAGTTTGATAAGATTCTTTCGCGTCCACAAATGACTTTAAACTTACTTAGAAAAGTGTTGCCAGAGGTAGAAAGGGTCTGCGCAAAGCTCGATCAAGGGTTTTTAGATTCGGCAGAAACAGAGTTTAAGTATTCGGGCTACATAGAAAGAGAGCACGAAATGGCAGAAAAAATCAATAGATTAGAAGAGGTAAAACTCAATCCCGACTATGATTACAACGAAATCAAAGCGCTTTCTATGGAGGCAAGGTTGAAGTTGGCAAAGATAAGGCCTACAAGTTTGGGCCAAGCAAGTAGAATTAGTGGGGTTAGTCCGGCAGATGTTTCGGTTTTATTGGTTCAATTAGGCAGGTGATTTTGAAAACACAAGTAAAAAAGTTAAAGAAGAAAGCGAATAGTTTTTATGGAAAAGGGAAAAATCTTATCCATAAAAACAGATTGGCAATTACTGCATTAGTTCTATTGTTTCTTACAGCTTGCGCCAACGAAGTAGCCCCCACCGGAGGAGCAAAAGATACTGAACCGCCCAAGCTTAAGCGCGTGGAACCAGCCAATAAATCAACGAATTTTACAGGAAACAAGATAAAGTTTACGTTCAACGAATTTTTGGGTCAAGCAGGATTTGGAAAAACTCTACTGTCGCCACCCTTATTGGTAAACCCAAAATATAAAGTATCGGGCAAAACGCTCACAGTTGTTTTGCCACAAACTTTAGCACCCTCTACTACCTACATTATCAATTTTGCTGATGATTTAAAGGACCTAAACGAAGGCAACGCGCTGCGAAATTTTAGTTATGTTTTTGCTACTGGTGAAATAATTGATTCGCAAATTGTACGTGGAAAAGTAGTTGATGCCGCCACCGGAGAGCCGGTAGATGAGGCTGTGGTAATGTTGCATCCGCGCGATTCGGTAGATGGTGTTCTTCGTAACAAACCTACTTATTTTGCTATTACTGAGAGCGATGGCAGCTACCAAATTGGATACATAAAAGCAGCTTCGTATCAGCTTTTTGTGTTGAATGACCAAAACATCAATTATTTATATGATCAACAAAACGAAAAAATTGGTTTTAAGAACGAAAAAATTGAACTGTTTGATACACTTGATTTAGTAGAAAACTTACTTGTTTTTGAAGAAGAAAAGAAGAAGCAAAAATTGTTTGAAAAAACCTTTGTAGCTCCCGGGCATATATTATTGGTATATGCGGCACCAATAAAAACGATTGAAATTAAGGGCGATTTGGATAGCACAACAACATTTGCGTATTTGTCAACAAAAAATGATAGCGTACATTATTGGTATGCAAATCCATTCAAAAAACAAGCAAATTTGTTAATTTCGGTAAACGACACGCTCATAGATAGCGTGAGAATGAAATTGCAACCGCCAAAATTCGATACAACATATTCAACAGGAATAAAACCATTATCAATTGATTATCAATTAGTTGTATCGAGCAAAAGAGGTGCGAAACAAGAAATAGTGCTTCCGCAAGAGCTTTATGGCTCGTTTAAAATTTTCTTTTCCCGCCCTGCCATCGGTATAAATGATTCTGCGGGGGCTGTTTTGGTAACAAACGACAGTACAAAAATGATAACATCGGCAAAAGTTTCGATAGATGAAAAAAGTAAAATGTTTGGCGAGATAGATTTTGTAAAAGAGCAGGAAACTTCTTACACCATTAAAGTTCCCGCAGGATATTTCACTGATATTTTCGGAACTGAAAATGATACAGCAGTTTTTCGCATCGTAACAAAGAAGCAAGACGATTATGGAATTTTAAAATTGAAAGTTGTTTCGGTAGATGATGAAAACAGAATAGTAGAATTAATTTCCTCAAAAACTAATTCGGTAGTAGAGTCAATTTTTGTAGCCGGAGCGGGAACACGCGTTTACAATTTCAAAAACCTTGCTGCCGAAAATTACTACATTAAAGTAACAGAAGACAGGAATAAAAATGGCAAATGGGATACGGGAAATTTTGCCGAAAAAACGCAGCCCGAAAAAGTATTGTTGTATAAAAACTTACCCGAATTGAAAGGCGGTTGGGAGGCAGAATTTGAATTGAAATTAAATGAACAGCAGCCAACAACCGAGGGCAAAAGAACAAAAGAATAAGTGCAGAGAGTACACAAAGCAGAACAAAAAGTTGTAGCCGATTTTGGAGCAGTTGCTACTTCAAAAAAGCAGATAAAAAAGTAAATCATAAACAGCAGTGAAAATTCTAATTATTGGAGTAGGAAACATGGGCGCAACTTACTTGCGCGGTTTATTAAGTTCGCATTTTACGCAGGCCGAAAACTTGCTGTTGCTCGACTCGAAACCCTCGCAGTTGAATGATTTTAAAGGTGTGCGCACAGAAAATATATTGACCGAACCGGGAACTAAAATCTCTGATGCCGACATTATTTTGCTGGCAGTAAAGCCACAAGATTTTGTTGAGTTGGGTAAAACAATTCGCCCTTTTTTACACAAAGAACAAATTGTGCTTTCTATAATGGCGGGTGTAACAATTGCCGGCATTTCGGAACTGTTGGGACTTGAAAAAGTTGTGCGCGCCATGCCCAATTTGCCTGCCCAAATTGGGATGGGAATGAGCGTTTTTACATCCAGCAATGCGCTCGATAAAAAGGAGATTTTCATTATTCAAAATTTGTTGAATACAACAGGCAAAACAATATATGTAGAAGATGAAAAAATGATTGATGCAGCCACGGCAGTTTCGGGCAGCGGGCCGGCTTATGTGTTTTACTTTATGAATGCTATGATAGAAAAAGCAGTTTCGTTTGGCTTCAGTAAAGCAGAGGCAGAGCTTATGGTAAACCAAACATTTATGGGTGCTGTGCATTTGCAAAGCAGAAACGATGCTTCGTGCGAAGAGTGGATAACAAAAGTTGCTTCAAAAGGCGGCACAACCGAAGCAGCATTAGCGGTTTTTCATTCAAAAGAATTGAGCGAAAACATCGCTAACGGCTTACAAGCTGCAAAGGAAAGAGCAGAGGAATTGGGGAAAAAATAGACCCTTAAACAGTGAGGCGCTTCACCAAATCTTTGGTGGTAACAATGCCTACAATTCTTCCTTCATCTACAACCGGCACCGATTGAAATTTACCTTCAGAAAGTAGATTTAATGCATCTTCAATGGTGTGATATGATGAAATGAAAACAGGGTCTTTGGTCATAATATCGCTTGCAGTAAAACTGAGGCTTAAAACATTTTCGTTTACTGCTTTTCCTTCTTTCAACATTTTGTAAAGGAAGTGCAACACATCATTAACGCTGACAATTCCTACCAGTTCATTTTCGTTTTTACACACCGGAATGTGTTGAATTTTGTAAAGGTGGAAGAACTCCATTACCTGAAATAAAGAGTTTTGTGGATTTGCTACAACAACATTTTTGGTCATAATAGCGGCAATTCGTGTATTCATAATTTTTTATTTTATGCAAAATTAGCGCAATAAAAATGGCAATTCAATATACTAATCAAAATAAATTATGACGAAGGTCATAATTCTTTACTCAACGAGTTTCAATTCAATTCTACGATTAAGGATTAGTAATTGTTCGGCACAGTTGCCGCTGATGTGGCAATCGTTGAAAGGCGAGTTGCTGCTGTTGTTTTTCACCAAAATTCTATCGGCAGCAATACCATTGGCAATAAAGTGTTGTTTTACAATAGTTAGCCTTTTGGTGCATAGGCTTTCGGGTTGTGTTTCTTCTTTTCCGGCATGTGCGTTCAATACAATTTTTGTTTTTGAATTTGCTTTTAGTTGTTGAAGCAGCGGCAACAGTTTTCCTTTTGAAAAATCGGTAATGTAAGCAGCGTTTTTAGCGAAATTAATAATGGCAGCAAACTCTGATTTTTGTGGCTCAACCTCTCGGGTTTGTTGTACCATTCTTTGCTCTAATTTTTCTACAATTTTTTGTTCTACACGTTCTGTTTTTGGTGGTGCAGTGGTGTTGTTTTCAACCTGCGAAGGCGGGTTGGTTTTTGTGGTTTTGAGTTCGGTTTTGGTTGTGTTAGCTTTCTTTGCTTCGAGCGTTGTTTCTTTGGAAAATTTTTCTTGTTTGAGTTTATTTTTTGCCAAGGCTTTCTCTTCCTTCTTTTTCTTTTTCTCCAGTTCTTTGGCGGCTTTTAGAGCATCTTTTATCTCTTCTTTTTTCTTTTTTTCTTGGGCGGTATTATCAACCGTCAACGCTGTTTTTGCAACGGTGGTTTCGCTTTTCGTTTTTTGTGTTTGTTTGTTTTCGGCAGGGGCAATTTTTTCTTCGGTTTTTTGAGGCGTTGCCACCACTTCAACAATGGGTTTGCTTGCAGGTTTTGATTCGGGGAGAGAAGTATATTCTGTTCGGTTGGTGAGTTGTTTTGCGCGTTGCAGCACTATGTCTAATTCATAATCTAAAGGAAGGTTGAACCCGATGGTAGAAACAAAAAACACGGTGTCTTCGAAGCGATTAATAATGCCTGGCGAGCGTTTATCTATGCTTACACGATAGTTAGTTTCGTATTTTAGTTTTAGGTTGTAAAGCCCATCAATGTTTGTGGTGAAGCGGGTTTCTTCGCGCGTTTGCACATCTTTTAAAACTACAGTGGCATTATCAATAGGCATGTTTGAAACCACATCTTTTACGCGACCCACAAGGCGTAACCCGTCTTTGCGCATAAAGAAATATGCCGAGGCGGGACTTGGGTTGCCGCGCTTATCGGTGATAACGTTTATGGTTATGTCTTTTGTGCCGGGCACGGTAGCGGTGAATTCATAAACTTTTCCCTTTTGAGTAGGGTAGGTAAATGCACCATCGAAGTAGGTAGATAGCTTGGCTACTTCTGTTCCGTTTTCGCGCACCTTAATGGTTGCTTGATAGATAGGAGTTTTTGAAAGGCTATCTTCAATAACTACACCACGAAAACTTTGAGCAACCGCGGAAAAATGCAGCAGAAAAAAAAATGAGAAAGCAATAAGCGCACGAAACATTTCTGAAGAAAGTTTGGTTGAGGCACTAATTTGAAGAATAGCTTTGTTGAATTGAAAATTTTGCTGTTAAGGTTTTGCAACATAGGTTGTGAATTGAACAAATCATCGCACTTTTCACACTTGCTAAAAGTCTTTTTCTATTCTTTGCATTTTAAAGAAATAATCATGAATGATATAGTGAGAAAGTGGGTGGGCACATGGCTTTTTTTGGGTTGTGCGATGGTTTTTTTTCAAGTGATTGTGGGCGGGGTAACACGGCTTACAGAATCGGGATTATCTATCACGGAATGGAAACCTGTAAAGGGAGTTGTGCCGCCATTGAATGAAGCGGAGTGGCAAAAAGAATTCGAGTTATATCAACAGATTGCACAGTTTAAAACGGTAAATCAGGATATGACGGTTGAGGAGTTTAAGTGGATTTATTTCTGGGAATATTTCCATCGTTTTTGGGCGCGGTTTATGGGTTTGGTTTTTATTATTCCGTTTTCATTTTTTGTAATTAAAAAATGGTTTGATAAAGATCTTTTCAAAAAAATTGGTGTGCTGTTTTTGTGGGGTGGAGTTATTGGAATTTACGGTTGGATAATGGTGCGCAGCGGCTTAACCGGAATGTATGTGCCGCCAGTTCATTTAAGCATTCATCTTTTGCTGGCTTTGGGTTTGTTTGCTTATTTGGTTTGGCTTACGGTGTATGTTTTGTATGGAAGCAAATTTGTTTTATTAAAAAATGAAAGCGCAAATTCATTGCAAAAAATATTG
>CAZYXR010000032.1:21883-33650 GCA_964650845.1 uncultured Chitinophagaceae bacterium | reverse complement strand
AAGGGAAAACTAATGGCGGAGGTGGCGAAGCTATTTGCGATAAAAAAGTATTGGTAAAGAAGCGATATGCCAACACAACAAGTGCAAAACCGAAAACAAACTTCGATTTTTTCAGGTAAGCAATATCACTCTGCTGCATAATAAAAAATTTGTTTGCCGCCTACGCTATCTAAATAGAAATTGCTGTTGTATTTTACCTGTACCACGCTCGCTTGCATGGTAGCGTTTTGTACCAATCGCATATCGGCAAGATATTGAAACAGCCACTTAGGATACTTTGCAATTGCCGTACTGTCATTAGCGATTGCTGTTAGCACTATATTATATTTTTCGCTACTCAGTTTGTTGTAAAATCTTTGATGCACCACTTTTTCGATGCTGTCATAATTACTATTTTGTTGCAAACCTTTGAATAGATTGAATGAGCTTTCAACAAATGCTTTTTGTGCATCGGGCAACGATGAAATTTTAACCGGTTGCTTATCTATTTTTAATCTTACAACCTCTATGCTGTCGGGCTTTTTTGCGGGTGCCGAATACATGCCGTAATGTAGAAATGGAAACGTTTCAACACCTTTATTAGTGAAGTAGATTTGCCCTGCAATGAACAAGACAATTGCTGCAAAAAGCGGCTTGTCTTTTTGCAAAACAGTAGATAAAAAAAGTCTTCGTTTTTTGCTTTCCACGCCACAAAGTATAGAAACAAAAGTGTATAAAGTTTTAATAGTAGGTTTGACAAACGCAATGCCTCGAAATAATGGATATAGAAAAGATAATTGATGCCTTTGAAATAAATGCTGATTTATTGCCTGCGGCAAATAACTTTGAAGATAAGTTTAAAGCCTTTAGAGCGTTACTGATACGCAGAATAGAGGAACTTGCAGAAAGCAATATGGAGCAATTGATGTGGCGGCTTTACCGAATTGATGTAAGCGAAAAAAAGTTGAAAGCCGAATTGCAAAAACACCCTGCAAGTGAGTTTGCAACCGTAATTGCCGATGCTATTATTCAGCGCGAGGTAGAGAAGGCGGAATCGCGCAAAAAGTTTTCGGAGGGAAAAAGCGAAGAGTGGAGTTTTGAAGAATAGCACAATGTTGTATTGCAAGGTTGAGTACTTCTGTTTACATATATTCGTACAATGAAGAATTTTCATTTCAGTCGGTGTGTTTCGCACCTTTGTTTTTTTCTGTTTTCTGTAATCTTTTTTCATCACGCAAAAGGGCAAACACTTGCTGAAACTACCTTTCGCACCAATAGTCCCGATGATTTTCGCGAAGGTGTTCATGCATTTATCAATGCAACTATTTACACACATTACAATGCCAAAATAGACTCGGCTTCATTGCTTATAAAGGAAGGAAAAGTAAAAGCTGTGGGCAAAAACATTGCCCTGCCAAAAGGCGCAATTGTACACGATATGGCGGGTAAGTTTATCTATCCGAGCTTCATAGATATGTATGCCGAGTATGGCGTTGTTAAAGGCAAATCCGCTTCGCCCGAACATGAAAATCCGGACTTGAACCCCAACTTAAAAGGAGCTTACGGTTGGAATGATGCAATTAAGAGTTATTATAACACAAGCAATGATTTTAAAGTGAATGATGCTGCCGCAGCGGAGTGGCGCAAATTGGGTTTTGGCATGGTGCTTTCTCATCGCAAAGATGGTATTGCTCGCGGCACAGGCGCGGTGGTTACATTGAACAACGACAAAGAAAATTTTGTATTGATTCGCGAAAAAGCTACTGCTCATTATTCATTCAGTAAAGGCAGCTCTCTGCAAGAGTATCCAAGTTCGCTGATGGGCGCAATTGCTTTGCTGAGGCAAACCTATTACGATGCACAATGGTATAGTTCATTAAAGCATAAATCGGAGTTTAATCTTTCGCTCGAAGCATGGAACGCACAACAAAATTTGCCCCAAATTTTTGAAGCAAACGATTGGTTAGATTGCCTTCGCGCAGCAAAAATTGCTTCAGAGTTTGGTAAAAATTACATTCTAAAATCTAATGGCAGTGAGTATCAACGCATAGAAGAGATAAAAAATCTCAATGCGCCTATTATTACTTCAGTAAATTTTCCGAAAGCCTATGATGTGGAAGATCCATACAAAGCTCTGCTGGTAACTATTGAAGAAATGAAACACTGGGAACTGGCACCAACCAATCTTGCAGCATTGCAAAATGCGAATATTGAGTTTGCCATAACACCGGCAGATGTTGAGAAGAAGGAAGATTTTTTTAAGCACCTGCGCACCGCTGTAAAGTATGGCTTGAAAGAAGAAAATGCTTTGAAAGCCTTGAGCTTTACACCCGCAAAATTACTTGACATTGCAGATGTTGCCGGAAGTCTGGAACCAGGAAAGTTTGCCAACTTTATAGTTGCATCCAAAGCTTTGTTTGACGAAAAATGTCAACTGTATGAAAACTGGATTCAAGGTAAGCGTTATGAAATAAATGCCATTCCTGCAAAGGATATTCGAGGCACTTATTTCTTAGACATTTATGCTGCAAACGATACCATTAAGTATAGCAGTTTAAAAATTGGAGGAGAAGCTACCTCGCCCAAAGCACAAATTATTATTACAGATTCTGTAAAGCTAGATGTGAAGTTTTCGCGCAGTGAAAAAGATGTTATGCTGGCATTCGCACCAAAGAAAAGTGAGAGCGAAAATCTTATCCGTTTATCGGGTACTATTGATTACACTATGTTCACAATGAAAGGAAGAGGGCAATTGCAAAATGGTGAGTGGATTAGTTGGCAAGCACGCAAAATAAAAGAGACTGATGCCGACACTGCAAAGCCCAAAATTGATACCGTTGATTTTAGCAAACTTGGTAAAGTGTGGTATCCTTTTCTTGCTTATGGTGCGCAAGAATTGCCCAAGCAAGAAAATGTATTGCTTAAAAATGGTACTGTGTGGACTAATGAAACCGAAGGTATTTTGAAAGAAGCCGATGTAGTTATTCGTGCCGGAAAAATAACAGCTGTAGGTAAAAATATAGCTTGTGCCGATTGCAAAACTATTGATGCAACAGGAATGCATGTTACATCGGGTATTATTGATGAACACAATCACATAGCCATCAGCAGAGGAGTAAATGAAGGTACAGAAGCCAGCAGTGCTGAAGTGCGCATTGGCGATGTAATAAACAGCGAAGCGGTAGATATTTACCGTCAGTTAGCGGGTGGTGTTACTGCCGCGCAGTTGTTGCACGGGTCGGCAAATCCAATTGGTGGGCAAAGTGCTATGGTGAAACTTCGATACGGAGTAACACCAGAGCAAATGAAATTTGAAGGAGCCGATCCTTTTATAAAATTTGCATTGGGCGAGAATGTAAAGCAGAGTAATTGGGGCGATCGCTATCGCACACGTTACCCACAAAGCCGCATGGGTGTGGAGCAAACATATATCAACTACTTTACCAAAGCCCGAGAGTACGAAAGCGCACAAAAAAACCTTGCTGTCGACAAAAAGAAAAGCCTTGTTGTGCGCAAAGATTTAGAGCTGGATGCGCTTGTAGAAATTATGAATGCAAAACGTTTTATTACTTGCCACAGCTATGTGCAAAGCGAAATAAATATGTTGATGCACGTTGCAGATTCTTTTGGATTTAAAGTAAACACATTTACGCATATTTTAGAAGGCTACAAAGTTGCCGATAAAATGAAAGCTCATGGAGCAAACGCATCCACGTTCAGCGATTGGTGGGCTTACAAAATGGAAGTAGTAGATGCCATACCACACAACGCTTTTCTATTAACACGTATGGGCATCAATACCGCCATTAACAGCGATGATGCAGAGATGGCTCGCAGGCTGAATCAGGAAGCTGCAAAAAGCATAAAATATGGTGGCCTTACAGAAGAAGAAGCATGGAAAATGGTTACCATCAACCCAGCTAAAATGCTACATCTTGATAAACGCACAGGCAGCCTGAAAACAGGTAAAGATGCCGATGTGGTGGTGTGGACAGATAATCCACTTTCTATTTATGCCAAGGTAGCATATAGTTTTGTGGATGGTGTAAGCTACTTCAGCCGCGAACGCGATGAACAACTGCGAAAGCAGCTACAAGAGGAACGCGCTCGCCTTACTCAAAAAATGCTGAACGATAAAAAAGGTGGTGCGCCAACACAAGAGCCGGTAAAGAAAGAGAAGGAGCATTACGATTGCGGCCATGCCGACCAAGCAGAGTGGTTGGAGCATTAAAGTTGTCTCGGGTTAAAACAAGTTGGCAAAAAATCAACTTAAACATACATTCAGCAACCAACGAATCGGCCATCAACTTCAGAGGAATAGGAGTAAGCAACTAACAGCAACACCAGTAATTAGTGCGGTCATGGGATAATGCTTTGAAATGAACATAGAGCACAAAACATTCACCACTTACAAAAACCCTCCGACTCTATTTCGGGCATTCTATCGTAGATAGTTTCGAATACATCTTGTTTGGGTGCATTTGTGTAAGTTTGGTGTGTAAACGCGCATTTTGTGGTAAGTATCGGACGACACACGCACAAATATCTGACAGTATGAAAAACAGACTTTACTCGTTTCTTTATTCGCAGCGACTATAATTTCTTGCAACCAAGACAATAAGAGCAATTCCAACAATCAATCAACAAGTATGGATAATAAATCAAAGCCCAAACATTTTGTTTTTGTGCCAGGGTCATTTCACGCATCGTGGTGCTGGTATAAAATGCAACCGCTGTTAAACAAAAATGGGAATACTTCTGAAGCTATTGACCTTCCGGCACATGGGCAGGATACTACAACGATAAGCGCAATAACACTTGATAGCTATGTTGACGCTGTTTGTAAAGTGTTGGAGAATTACAACGACCCCGTTGTTTTGGTTGGGCACAGCCGGGCAGGAATTATCATTTCGGCTGTAGCAGAACGGATGCCAGATAAAATAGAGCAATTGGTTTACTTATGTGCTTTCTTAATTCCAAATGGTGAACCGATGGTGGCAACAGCATTAACGGACTCTGCTTCTTTATTGGTATCAAATCTGATATTTAATGAACAGGAAGGTTGGCATATACCTAAAAAGGAAGTCTATAAAGAGTCGTTTTATAATGACTGTTCAGAGGAAGATATTTATCTGAGCAGTTCTTTATTGACAAAGGAACCAAATGCGCCTGTTGGGACACCTCTTTCACTTTCAGACAACAAATATGGTAAGGTGAAAAAGGCATATATCCATACGACACTTGACAAAACAATTACCCTTGGACTGCAAAAGAAAATGGTGCAAAGGCTTCCAGTTGACAAGACATTTGAGTTAAAAGCAGGGCACTCACCGTTTCTTTCACAGCCAAAAGTACTATCGGATATTTTATTGAATTTGTAGCAGCAAATGAAATCGCTGCCGCTAACATCGGCAACCGTTGCGCCACTCTATCCTCAACAACAACATTCAAACAAGCAACAAGACATTTTGTAAAAGCAATTGTATTTGCAGGTGCGTTTATTCTACATCAGGTATAGCATCATCTGTTTTATCAGCCGGCTCGGCTTTCATGTCTTTTTTAGGCTTATTACCTCCTTTTTTTGGGTGGTTTGCTTTGTGATGAGCTTTCAACTTGGTTATCTGCTCGGGTGTGAGTATAGCTTTTACTTGTTGTTTAAATTCTTTACGCAGTGTTTTTCTTTCTTGTTTAGCTACATCCGAATCTTGATTGTCTTTATACTTTGCTTTCAAAGCCTTCATTTTAGCAACTCTATCTAATGCAAGCGCGTATGTTTTTTGTTGCTGATCGGCACTAAGGCTTACAATGGTATTTAATTTATCCACTGCTTTTTGTGCCCTTTGTTCGGGTGTCATTTTAACCTCTTTGCTTTTTATCGGTGCGGCAGCATTATCCTGAGCTTGCATCAAGGTGCATGTAAATGCCGCCAACATCATTAAGATTCCTTTTTTCATATCGTTTTTATTTTGGTGGAAGACAAAGCGATACAAAAGAAGTTTAATGCCCAACGATTGAACATTTGTACATCTTACTTTATGCAAAGGAATTTTAAAACAAGAAGTTTGTTGCTGAAAAAACTACTCTTTTTTTAAGTAGATTTTAGCATCATTTTTTCCCAAATAGTATTTGCCACCTTTGGGGCCGCTGTAAACAGTTTCGCCTTTTGGTCCCTTTAAACTATGGTCAATTTTATCACCAGTTTTGGTGCGCGCATCGGCAGGTTTTTTTGCGCCTTTAGCTTCGGTAGCTTTTGTTGCGGTTTGTGCTTTTGCTGCATTTTGAAAGGTGCTAAAAGCAGTTGTGGCATTTACATTTACCGAAGGTAAAAGAGAGAAAACGCTAAGTAATAGAATGATGATGTATTTCATATTGTGTAAATTTTTGGCGAATATAAATTGGAAAATGTATTGCGTGGTTTTTAATCAACCAATTATTAGGCACAAATCATTTGATAGCGCTTTTTGTAATCTTCGCAATAAATTTCCTTCTTCGTAACTGTTTCTTAATCAATACTATTTTATGAAAAATATTTACTTGGCTTTTTCTGTACTTGCATTGTGTGCGTGTGAATCGGTTTCCAACGCGCAGAACTGCGATAATGACAGATATTTTAATTCAATTTTTCCAACTTTAATTGAAGTAAAAGATGTTGAGTACGGCAAAAATCTTAAGCAAGATAGCGTAACAGAAGAGATTTTGAAGATGGATATTTACAGACCCGCGGGCGATGTAGATACCAATAGACCGCTACTAATTTTTGCGCATGGTGGTTCGTTTATTAGTGGCAGCAAGGCCGATGGTACAGATGTTTGCCGCGAGTTTGCAAAGAAAGGCTATGTTGCTGCTTCTATTTCGTATCGCCTTTTAGCAGTTAATGCCAATGTGCTTGCAAATCCGGGATTAGAGTTTAAAAGAGAGTTGGTAAGGGCTGTGCACGATATGAGGGCGGCAATCCGCTTTTTCAGAAAAAGTGTAGTTGAAGAAAATAACCCTTACGGCATCAATACCGATAAGATAATCGTTAGCGGAGGTTCGGCAGGAGCAATTTTGGCTGTTCACGCCACTTACATGGATGATATGTCGAAAGCTCCTGTAGATATGCACGATTACATTACCACGCAAGGTGGTATAGAAGGATTTTCGGGCAATCCGGGATACAGCAGTGTGCCACAGTTAGCAATTAGTTTGTGTGGCGCAATTGGCGATACATTGATGATGGAAGCTGGCGACCAGCCTTTTGCTGGTGTTCACACTTTTGATGATGACGTAGTGCCAAACCTTGCAGCTTCGCCAACTGTAGGTGGCTTTAATGTTCCGGTTACATTGTATGGCGATTCGTTGATTCATGTGCGTGCAAAAAACCAGGGTGTGAAAAGTGCTTATTTAGGTTATCCCACTGGTGGGCATTGTGGTTTTCCCATTCAGGAAACTTTCGATTTTGTAAGAAACTTTATGTACGATTACTTGTGTGTTAATGGTCCTGTTTCATCGGTTGGGCGCATCGAAAATTTGCAGTTTTCGGTCTATCCAAATCCTGCCGATCAGCATCTTACCATTTCTGTTGCTTCTAACAATTCTTCATCAAAGGTTTCTATCGAGAGTATTGTAGGGCAACAAGTTTGGGCGGGGCAAATGGCGGCTAACCAAAACCTGCTTACTATTAACACTCACGACTTTACTGCTGGCGTTTATTTTGTTAGGCTAACAAATGAAGCCGGCAATGTGGCTTTGAAAAGAGTTGTTGTGAAGTAGGTAATTTTTGCATCGCATAAAATGCGGTACAAAAAAAGAGGCTGTTCTTTTTGCAAAGACAGCCTCTTTTTTTTTCGCGTTCCGGTATTTCTTATATTAATGTTCTTCTTCGTTGAAAAAGAAATCATCCTTAGTTGGGTAATCGGGCCAAATATCTTCAATGCCTTCATACATTTCGCTGTCATCCTCCAGTTCTTGAAGGTTTTCGATAACCTCTACAGGCGCACCCGAGCGAATAGCATAATCAATTAATTCGTCTTTGTTTGATGGCCATGGCGCATCTTCTAAATAGGAAGCAAGTTCTAATGTCCAAAACATAGGTAAACCTTTTTTAGGCGCGCAAAAGTAAACTTTCCATCCACTCTGCAAAGGCTATTTTCATTTTGTTGCAAACAATTAGATTCCGTAAGATTAGACAATGGTTAAATTATCAACACAATCTTAGCTTGATTGCGCGCTGGCATTGACCTACGTTTGTTTTATGGCGCGGGTGAACCGAAATACTTCATATTCCTATTCTGTGTTTGGTATGGTGTTGGTGTTGGTGATGCTGGGCATTGCCGCGCTGTTGGGTCTGTATGCCCAACATGTTTCGCACGAAATGAAGGAACAGTTGGCCTTAGAAGTAATTCTTGCCGATACAACTAGCGCGGAAACTACATCGGCTTTGCTGAAAGAACTACAAGGAAAAGAGTATGTACGCAGGGCTGTTTTTGTATCGAAAAGTGATGCCGCCACGATGTTGAAAAAAGAAATGGGCGAAGACTTTATGGATATTTTGGGCTTCAATCCGTTGTATTCAAAGTTCGATGTTTTTGTAAAAGAGGATTTTACCTCTCCGGCTGCATTGCAAGGCATTAAAGAGGAATTACAAAAGAAAGCAGGAGTGTTAGAAGTAAGTGTTCAGTTAAATGTTGCGGCTTCGTTGGATAGAATTATTGGCAGAGCAACCATGTTTGCATTTGCGGTAGCTGCCATGTTGCTTATTTTTGCGGTGCTGTTGATTTTTAATACCATAAGGCTTGCGGTTTTCTCAAATAGAACTTTGATAAAAAGCATGTTGCTGGTGGGTGCAACTCGCTGGTTTATTATGAAACCATACTTAGGACGGTCGTTACTGAATGGTTTTTTTAGCACTTTAGTTGCATTTGCGTTTATATCTATTTTGTTAGCATATCTAAACTACCAGTTGCCCGAACTTGTTTTAAGTTTCGATTTGGTTAGTTTCGCGCTTGTAGCATTGGCAATTTTTGTGTTTGCTGAAGTAGTTTCTATTGTAAGCACTTTTATTGCACTGCGCAAATACCTTTCGTACAGAACAGAAGAAAATTATTGATATGGCTAAACAAACCGGAAAATTAAAAGCTGATAAATCTATCCGTTATGAACCTATTAAGGCAAATGTAAGTGCATTGCCTTTTGTATTTGGCAAAGCCAATTACGTGTTGATGATATTGGGTGTAGTGGTTATTTTGTTGGGGTTTTTGTTGATGAGTGGGGGCAAAACTACCGACCCAAATGTTTTTCCGGCAGATGAAATTTATAGCTTTAGAAGAATCACACTTGCGCCAATTGTTGTAATGATTGGTTTTGGCATAGAAATAGTAGCGATTCTTAAACGTCCGGCACAAGCATAATGACAACTTTTGAAGCCGTAGTATTGGCCATTGTAGAAGGGCTTACCGAGTTTTTGCCTATATCTTCAACCGGGCATTTGATATTAACCAACGCCTTGTTGAATATTGAGCCAAGCAATTTTACCAAAGTATATATCATCAACATTCAGTTTGGAGCCATTCTTTCGGTTTTGGTTCTTTACTGGAGGCGATTTTTACAGTCGGTGAATTTTTATTACAAGTTGCTTGTTGCTTTTCTGCCGGCAGCGGTATTTGGGCTTTTGTTGAATGATTATATTGATGCTTTGTTGGAAAGCGAAATGACAGTTGCTATTTCGATGGTGGTGGGTGGTGTAATCTTGGTAGCATCAGATTTTTTGTTTAAAAAACAATTAGATGCTGCTGCAACGGATAAAGACACCATGCGCGTTAATACGATAAATGAATTTGGAGTTGAAGTGCACAAAGAAGTTTTAAAGCCATTTCCCATCAACTATAAGCAATCGTTGATAGTTGGAATTTTTCAAACTATATCCATGATACCGGGCATTTCGCGGTCTGCTGCCACTACTTTGGGTGGGCTGCAACAAGGCTTGAACATGAAGCGTGCTGCCGAGTTTTCTTTTTTTCTTGCAGTGCCTACAATTTCGGCTGCTGCGGGTTATAAATTGCTTAAGGGTTTTCAATTTATTAAAGGAACCGATATGGGTTTTTTGATAATGGGGAACTTGATTGCTTTTGTAGTTGCCATTTTTGCCATTCGCTTTTTCATCACTTTAATAACCAAATACGGCTTAAAGTTTTTTGGGTGGTATAGAATTATCGTTGGCTTGATAATAATTTTTCTGTTGCTTACAGGTCATTCTCTTCAAATGGTTGATTAAATGAATTTCGTTGAAGGCGAAGTTCTTTTGGTGGATAAACCCATCGGTTGGACTTCTTTTGATGTAGTAAATAAGATTCGTTATGCTATTCAAAAAAAGCATAAACTAAAAGTAAAAGTTGGTCATGCCGGCACACTCGACCCGCTCGCCACCGGCTTACTGATTATCTGTACGGGCAAGTTCACCAAAAAAGCCGAAGAATATCAAGGGTTTGACAAAACCTATACGGGCAGTTTTTTGTTGGGCAAAACAACTCCTTCGTATGATTTAGAAACTGCCTTTGATTCCGATACCGCGCTCGATAACGTTTCAAACGAAGCTATACACCACACTGCGCAAAAATTTATTGGGCAACAAGCGCAAATGCCACCGGTTTTTTCTGCCATAAAAGTGGGGGGCAAAGTAGCGCATCAAGAAGCCCGATTGGGTAATACGATAGAATTGCGGCCGCGCACAGTAACGCTTCACAACTTTTCGATTACGAACATCCACTTGCCGGAGATTGACTTTGAAGTAAGCTGCAGCAAAGGAACCTACATTAGAAGCCTTGCACACGATTTTGGCAAAGCATTAGGTTGTGGCGCTTGTCTTTCATCTCTGCGCAGAACAGAAGTAGGCGAATGGAAAGTTGCTGATGCGCTTTCGGTCGAAAAAATCATTGAGATAATACACGCCTTTTAGGAGGCAAGTTTTTGTGCGTTTATATGCTTCAAAAGCAACAAAAATTAAAGATTCCGTTTGTTACTTTCAATGGCAATAAACTCTGGCAAATAATCGGGAGTACAGCCTTTTGAAACCATTTTGCCTTTGTAAAGCCCCGTTTTTTCGCCAAGTGCTATACAACGATTTCGGAGGTTTTTTTCATAAATACCAATCCACCCTGCCGTAAAGTTCATTGCCCATTGCACCTCTGCTGCTTCATTGGCTATTTGTTTTTCTATGGCAGATAGCAACTCTTCGCCATGTGGAGGCATTTGCCCCATCCAACGCAAACGACCTTGATAATACCAATACACTCTTCTTTTAAGTGCAATTGTGCTGGTATTCCAGCATTCAATCATTGCAAGTGTTTGTTTGTCTTTGGTAAGTTGGTTTGCCATCAGCCAATCAATAAGTTGAAGTTTTTCATTGCTGTTGTGCTGGCTCATATCATCCACTAATTGGTCAATTGCTGCTTCGGTCAAAAGTTTTTTGTCCATTATCAAAATTGCCAATTGGCGCGCAAAAAAATGTTTGGATTGCCACAATTCCATGGCCAATTGATGATCCTTCTTTATCTCCTTTGCAATTGCGCGCAGGTCGCCAAGTTTGGTACCCTTGTCAGTAATTTGGGTCAGTATTTTTTCGGCCTTGGTTGAAGTTTTCATTTTAAAGTAAGTAGGCTTTTAGTATTGTTTTTTACTGCCATCTATACGTTTGATAAGTGCTATCAATACTCTCTGCGGTGCACTTGTTTGCGAATGAACTTCGGTCGTTTTTTTACTTCTTCGATAATCTTTGCCTGATACTCTCCAATCAGCGATATTGCCAACATAT
>CAZYXR010000032.1:2852-21828 GCA_964650845.1 uncultured Chitinophagaceae bacterium | reverse complement strand
CCGGCAATGCAAAGTATAAAATGATTTGAATTACAATTGCTATAAATGATAAGCCGGTAAGTACCCAGCCCGAATAAGAAAGCAGCTCTAAAGGCACGTAGCTGAAACTGAAAATAGCTTTGCGCGCCCAGCTAATATTTTTGCGCATGTTATTTGTGGTAGTACCAAACATTCTTTCGGGGCGCACATAATCTACCCCGGTTTGTTTAAAGCCTACCCATGCACGTAAGCCGCGCAAAAATTGATCGGTTTCGGGCAGTTGCACCAGTTCGTTTACCACTTTTCTATCCATTAAACTAAAATCTCCGGCATCTAATGGAATTGGCACATAACTAACACTGCGAAAAACGCGATAGAATATTTTGTAGAAAAGCGCCAATTGCTGGCTTCCTTCTCGCGCTACACGCCTTCCATAAATTACATCAAAGCCTTTTAAATATTCGGCATAAAACTTTTCTATCATTTCGGGTGGATCTTGCAAATCTCCATCCAGCAAAATCACGCCATCGCCAGTAGAAATTTGCATACCCGAAAGGAATGCACTTTGTGAACCAAAATTGCGCGAATGCTCAATAGCAACTACACGATCGTCTTTGTTTACCAAATGTTGCAACACCTGCGCTGTATTGTCGGGGCTGCAATCGTTTACAAAAATGATTTCATAATCCACCATTATTTTTTTGAAAGTAGCGGTAAGCCTTTCATACATAAAAGGGATAGCTTGTTCGTCTTTGTAGCAAGCAATAACGGCCGAAAGTTTATGGCGAATTTTGTCTTGCACCAATTTCTTTTCGTACAATGGTTTTGAATAGCTTTTTTGCCATTCGGCAGTTAGCTTTAAGCCATCGCTTAATGAAGTTTCGCTATGCCAAGCCAATAACTCTTTAGCTTTTTCAGCGTTTCCAAACCAATCTTTCAAATCCCATTTTCTGTTTGGAAAATCGCCCCAGGTGGGTTCGTGCTGCAATTGAAACACCTCTTTAGCTACAGATGCAATGTTGCGCATGGTAGTTTTAATGCCGCTGGCAATGTTTACCGATTCGCCACGCAGCTTTGTAAAGTCGGCATTAGCCGATAGCAATGTTGCATACACGGCATCGTCAATATACACAAAATCGCGCGAAATATCTGGTTGCACCAATGGTGGATATTCGCCATTCAAGCCTTTGCGAATCAATGTTGGGATAAGCCGATCGGGCTCTTCGTAAGCACCATAAATAGAGTAGTAGCGCAAATTTACTACGGGCATTTCTTTAACTACACCATAGTATTTTATCATATGCGCTGCGCTTGCTTTTGTAACAGCGTAATGGCTATTGGGTTTCAGTTCTTCGTTTTCTGCCGGAGCTTCGCAATTTAAACCATACTCGCTGCTGCTGCCTGCGTGTACCAGCGATTTAATTGAATATTTTGATGCCACTTCCAACAAATTCAACAAGCCAATAAAGTTGGTTTCGTAAATCAACTCCACATCGCTTTGCTTACTGTATGCACCATAAGCTGCTAAATCAAAAACTGTTTTGAATTGATACTCATTAAAGAGCTTTTCAAGTTCGTGTTTTTTGATGATGTTGCAATGTAGAATGTGCTTGTCGGGTATATCGTCAATACGCCACGGCACAAACGGTTTGCTTGTGGTAGCAAATACATCGCTGCGATACTGAAAAATGGTACGAAACAAATTAGCACCGATAAACCCACCGGCACCGATAACTAAGATAGGCCCTTGTAAATTTTGAACCTGATGTTTTATTTTTTCTTGAAGTGCCAAAACAGACTGCTTATGAGTAATACTAATTGCTGCGAATATAGAAATTAAGCAGTGGGTTATTTTAAAATAGACTAATGCAATTCTGATGGTTGCTTTTGCCTCATTTGGCAGTACCACGTTTGTTTTATGCTGCTTCTGTTTGCATCCATTTATTTATAGATGCTACAAGATTGAAATGTGCATTCTGTTAATGAATTACAAATTACAACATTAAATGTTGCGACATTTAATGTTGTTTCTTACAATTGCATCATCAAATTATTAAACACTAAAAAATAAGGTTATGAAAAACAGCTTAGTTATTCTTTCAACAGTAATTGCAAGTGCGGTAAGTGCGCAATCAACTTGGAAAGCGGATGTATCGCACAGCAGTGTAAAATTCTCGGTTGCGCACTTGGTAGTATCGGAAACAGAGGGAACATTTAAAGTGTATGACGCAAATGTTGCAGCAGCAAAAGACGATTTTACCGATGCCAAAATTGACTTTACGATAGATGTAAACAGCATTAACACCGATAATGAAATGCGCGATAAGCATCTAAAATCTGATGACTTTTTTAATGCAGAGAAGTTTCCAAAAATTGTGTTTAAGGGAATATCATTCAAAAAAGTGAGCGGCAACAAATATGTGCTGGAAGGCGACCTTACTATTCGCGATGTAACCAAAAAAGTGAAATTGGATGTGGTGTATGGAGGAACAGTAAAAGACCCGTACGGCAATACCAAAGCGGGCTTTAAAGTTACAGGCGTGGTCGATCGCTTGGCTTATGGCTTAAAATGGAATGCGCTTACAGAAGCAGGCGGTGCAGTTGTTGGCAAAGATGTAGAACTGACAGCAAAACTGGAGTTGCAAAAACAATAAACAAGAGTTAGGTGAGTGAGTGCGGGTGGTGCTGAAAAGTGCTACCCGTTTTTTTTGTGGCATAAGAATTTAGTTTTGTGAGAAAATACTACGACATGGGGGCAATAGAAGAATTGATACAGCAGACGAAGTTTAAGAATGAACATCACCGATCGGTAGTGAGTTTGATTTTTGTGGGTAACTTAATCAACGATCACCTCAATACATATTTTAAAAAGTTTGGTATTACCGGTCAGCAGTATAATGTATTGCGCATACTGCGCGGGCAACACCCCAAGCCGGCAACTGTAAATTTGATTCGCGAGCGTATGTTGGATAAAAACAGCGATGCTTCGCGCATAGTAGAGCGCTTGCGAAAAGCAGCATTGGTAGAGCGGCTTACCTGCCCTAAAGATCGCAGGGCGGTTGATGTATTGATAACTAAAAAGGGATTGGATTTGCTGACAAAAATTGATGCCAGCCAAAAGGAACTTGACGAGCCGGTAAAGTCTTTAAGCGCAACTGAGGTAAAGCAGCTAAATTCGCTTTTAGATAAAGTGCTTACTAAATTCACTTCATAATGATTGCTGTTTACGGAAAGAGTTTCAAACCATCTAATGCCATTTTTGCGCAAAAGCTTTTCGATTGTGTTGCACGACACAATTTGAAAATTGTAGTGGAAGAAAATTTTTTGAAAGTGCTTACCCAAAACTGCGCAGTGAAAATTGACGCTCCAACTTTTACAGATTTTGAAGCCATAAAAAAAGATGTTGAATTTGTGTTTAGCATGGGAGGCGATGGCACCATATTGGAATGTGTTACGTTTGTTCGCGAAGCGCAAATTCCGATAGTAGGAATCAATTTTGGCAGACTTGGTTTTTTGGCAAACATAGGTAAAGACCAAATTGAGCAATTGGTAGATGCCATAGTGCGCGGCAATTACATAATTGATAAACGAGCTTTGCTTGCTTTAGATAGCAACTTGCCGATTTTTGGTAACGAATGTTTTGCGCTAAATGAAATGACCATTCAGCGCAAAGACAATTCATCTATGATTACCGTACACACTTACCTAAATGGCGAGTTGCTGAATTCATATTGGGCCGATGGATTGATTGTAAGCACACCAACGGGTTCCACAGGTTATTCATTAAGTTGTGGCGGTCCCATTATTTATCCTACATCGGGCAACTTTGTTATTACACCCGTGGCACCGCACAACCTAAATGTGCGCCCAATGGTGGTGAATGATGACGTGGTTCTTTCGTTTGAAGTTACAGGCCGCAGCGCGAGTTTTTTATGCACCTTAGATTCGCGGTTTGAAAGCATTGATAAAAGCTATCAGATTGCCGTTCGCAAAGCAAATTTCAGCGCACATTTGGTACGGCTTACCGATATGAATTTCCTTTCGGCTCTAAAGAATAAGCTGAACTGGGGTATAGATCAAAGAAATTGATGTTGCTTAAATTTTTGAGATTACCTCAGCTTCACTAAGCTGCTATTTGCAATGAGTGCTGATTTCTGCACAAAACAACCACGTCATTACTTGCAAAGTAATCTCAACTAAAAATTCAAACAACTTGACTAAGGTAAAACTATGAGTGGCTGTATTTTGCCAGCAAGCTGTTTACCAATTCGGTGTAAGCGTTCATTGCATCATCTTTACTCACACCCTTTTTGCTTTCCCATTGTTTCCATTTGAATTTTTCTTTCAAATCCCACATGCCGGGTTCTTTGGTATTATTGTCGCCTTCGGTTGCTTGCTTAAACAATGCGTAAAGGTCGAGCAGTTCTTCGTTGGCGGGTCTTTCGGTTAAGGTTTTAATAAGTAGTTGTGCTTCTTCAAATTTTGCGATTGCGCTCATTTTTTTATAAAAATTTATTGTTTAAAAAGTGCTTTACACCAATTGGTTGCTGCTTATAAGTTTTGCAAACAAAGAAGGGAAAAAACGTTTTAGTGCCAAGCCGAATTTCTCTTTTGCTCCGGCAATAACAATTTCATTTTTGCCTGTTTCAATGGCTTTCAAAATTTTTGTGGAAACATACAAAGGGTCTAAACCATTTGCAATTAAATTATTGTCTTTATTGATGGGATTGCCATTGCGGTCGAGCGAGTTTTTGGCAACATTGGTGCGCACAAACCCGGGGCACACCAGCAATACATTGATGCCATCGCCATGCGTTTCGGCTCGCAAAGTTTCGTAAAAGCCCATCAAAGCGTGTTTACTTGCATTGTATGCTCCCTGTTTTGGTGTAATCATTTTACCCAATATGCTGGAAACAACAACAATGCTGCCCGATTTGCGGTTGAGCATATCTGGCAATACCGCTTTGGTTAATGCCGCTCCGCCAAAAAAATTTACATCCAATATCTTTTTTATCACTTCTAAACTTGTATCTTTTATTTTCGACCAATGGCTTATTCCGGCATTGTTTATCAATACATCAATTTGGCCAAAATGCGCCTTTGCTTTTTGTGCAACTTCTTCGATAGCATGAAGATTGGCAACATCTAAGGGCAATATAAACACATTGCTATCTGCCAGCCCTGTGGCGGCTTTTACCCGATTCAATTCATCCTCTCTTCGGGCAGAAAGAATAAGTTTTGCATTATGTTTTGCAAATGTGATGGCAAGCGCCTCGCCAATGCCCGATGAGGCTCCGGTTATCCAAACTACTTTATTGGTAAAATATGACATGTTGCGAAGTAATATTTTAATATGAATTGATGCGAACTTTTAGGTGCTTGAGGCATCAACTTCTATTTGCAAAAGCTCAAATTTTTCATTTGCCGATACAAGTATTGTTTGGCATAAAGCATTACCCCAAGTATTGAATCAAAGTAACAATATAACTCACTTGCAGCATTAGCCATATAGCAAAAGCGGCAAATGGAATGGCAATAAAAAACGCATCGAAGCGATCTAAAAAGCCACCATGCCCGGGCAAAATTGAGCCGGAGTCTTTTACACCCAAACTGCGTTTTAGCATAGACTCTACAAGGTCGCCACCGGTGGCAGCAATGGATACTACAAATGATAAAACAACCCATTGTGTATTGGAAAAAGCGCGCAATTCATTAACAGGTATGTATTGAAAAAGATATGCCGCTACCGCAGTAAGCAATATACCGCCAACAAGCCCTTCAATAGTTTTTTTAGGGCTTAGTCGTTCTATCAATTTGTGTTTGCCAAAAAGCAGTCCACTGCAATATGCAGCCGCATCCGAAATCCACACCAAACCGATAACAGCAAAAAGAATCCATTTGCCTTGTTCAAAATAAATTTGTTGAGTCATTATTACCGGCAGTGTTATGTAAGTAATGGCAATAAGATTCCAACCAATATTATTGAATGGCAAATCGGCTTTTGAAAACAATTCATGTAAAAACACAATCATCAACATTGCCGGAAACACAAGTGCTACATCTACAAAAGTAAACTTGCGGCTCATCATCATGTTCAACAGTTTTATAAGTAAACCATCGCCCGAAATCACATCTTTTAATCCCCCGTTCATAAAAAATGCGAGTAAAAAAAACACAACACTCATTACCACTATCAACCGTTTGCTGCGCGCTATCGAAAAGGGAGAAGTAGCAATTCTTTTATCGAAAGAAATTTTATAGAATTCAAACAAAGAACCCAGTAATACCAATAGCATTACAATAGCATAGCTCCACACATTCCACAGAATGCCGCCTGCCATAATAAAAACAAATACTACTGCACTTGCGGTTCTAACCAAAAAATTATTCATGTTCTGATATTTGTGTTGCTGTAATAATCGGTTCGGATTTTGGTAGCACGCGATTTTGTTTCAATAACCAAAGTAAACCAAACATCGCCAATGCAGCCGATAATGTTGCGTAAAGCGGTAGAGTTTCAACGGCAGTAACATCTGTTTTTATAATGCCAATGGCAAAAAGGTATTTCAGTAATACTTGTAGAAAGTTGTTTAAAAAATGTGCGGCAATACTCACCCAAATACTTTGCGAGTAGAAATAGAGATAGCCTAAAGTAATGCCCATCCACAAAATGGCAAAGAGATTAAAAAACTCAAAGTGCATCAAAGCAAAAGCTATTGCTGTAACAATAATGGCACCATGATTGCCCAGTATGGTTTGCGAAAGAATTTTTTGAACCAGACCTCGAAAAAACAACTCCTCGCCAAGTGCCGGCAAAACTGCCAAAACCACTACAAGCAAAAGGAATCGAGTAAAATTTACATCTACAAAAAATGCCTCGATGAGTGTTTCGTATTTTTGCTGCATTTCGGTTAGCACTTTGAGTGATTCGGGTAGTTGAATCATGTTGTTCCATTCTACTAAAAGAGAAATGAAAACTCCGGCACTAAGCGTGATGCCAATTGCTAATAGAAGATGCTTGGCATTAGGTTTTACATTGAGTGTGAGATAGCTACCAACACCGCCACTTACCAAAACGCTAAACATAAGTGCCGGCAATAAAAACCCTCCCAAGCCCGAACCAAGCCCTTGCAGCACCAAGGCTGCCATTGGGTTTTTAGCTTGCTCCGAAATATCTTGCATAAAAGTTTCGGTGTTTTCTACCCCTAAAAACTGATGGCCGATAAAGGCACCAACAAAAAACATGATTTGCATACTCAACACCATCAGCGAAAACAGTGTGAGAATTTTGAAAAAAGGCGGTAAGTACTTTAAAGGTGGTTGATTGAACATTTGATGCCAAACATAAGTTTTATTGCAGATTTGTATTTAACACAGTTTGCGCAGTTGTTATCCTCCACATAAAAATGTTGAAATAATTTTTTTAAACAGAATAAAAACCACTCACATTTGTAACTTAATATGAACCTAATGTCATTGTTTGATTCGGCTGCAGCGGCAATAATACCGCAGGCTAAGGCTGCCGAAGCCGTTCCGGTAAAACATGAACAATTTGAATTGGAGGTGGAAGGAAGAAATATTCCTGTGCGCATTTGTTTTGAAACGCGCTACAACAATCGAGTTAGTGTAAATAGCAATGGTATTTTAATACGCATTTCAAAGCATTTTCCGCCAGAGGAGCAGCGCAAACAAATTGATACTTTTTTGAAATGGGCAAAAACAAAGTTGGGCGAAATGCCCGATTTGTTAGATTATTTGCCTCAAAGAAAATACGTAAATGGCGAAGTGCTGCAAGTAGGAGTACACTACTTTACAATTCATATTATTTACAATGAATTGCATAAAAGTTCAGCGCGCATTCACAGTAATCACATCATGCTTTCGCTTGCTCGCGGCTTAACCAAAGAGGCTCAAAACAGTACTTGTAGTTATTTAATCAGCAAGTGTCTTTCAAAATTCTTTTTGCCAATTGTTTCCGAGCGTATTCACGAATTGAATAATCGTTTTATAGGCAGGAAAATAGCATCGGTAAAAATGAAATATAATACCAGCAACTGGGGTAGTTGCAGTACACAAGGCAATATCAATATCTCGTTGCGATTGATGTTTGCTCCGCAAGATGTAATTGATTATGTTTTAATTCACGAACTGGCGCATTTGATTCATCCAAATCATTCTGCGCGATTCTGGAAAGTTGTAGAAGGTATAATGCCCAACTACCGCGAAAAAGAAAAGCATTTAGAAGATAACAACTACAGATATTACCTTTAGAAGCTTATGCCAACGCAGGTTTTTTCAAACTTTTACTGATACTGAAAAAGAAAGCTGTGCCATGCTCTGGTTCGCTTTCAAACCAAATGTCGCCACCGTGTAAATGCGCAATCTTTTTGCATATAGCAAGACCAATTCCCGTTCCGGGAAAATCGGTTTCGGCATGTAGTCGTTGAAAAATTTGAAAAATCTTCTCTTTAAATTCTTGTTGAATACCAATGCCGTTATCGCGCACTACAAAAATCCATTCGTTTCTGTGGTCTTCTACATTTATTAAAATAAGCGGTTTGCGGTCTTTTACGAATTTTATTGCATTGTCAATCAAATTCTGCAACAGTTGCATAAGTTGATTGCTATCGCCCACCACTGTTGGCAATGTATCTATTCTTAACTCGGCACCCGATGCTTCTGTGCTTGTTTCAATATTTTTTAAAACCACCAGCATCACTTCGTTCAAGTTTACCTCGGTAAATGGTTTTGGCCTGGTGTTGATTCTTGAGTAGTTCAATAGGTCATGAATCAAACGCTGCATTCGTTTTGCCCCGGCTACCGAATAGTTTATAAACTCTTTTGCATCGCCCTGCAGCTTATCGCTGTAGCGGCTTTCGAGCAGTTGCAGATAACTGGAGATGGTGCGCAACGGACCTTGTAAATCGTGGCTTGCCACGTATGCAAATCGCTCCAATTCTTCGTTGCTGCGTTTTAAGTCGATAGTTTGCGATTCTAATTTTTGTTGAATTTTTTTCAAGTCGCTAATGTCCACCACCATCAACATTCCATAGATAATTTCGCCCGCATCGCCTCTTATGGGTAAGTAATTTATTTGATAGATGAAGTTGTTTTGTTCAAACTCGTAAGAGCCGGAAACACCTTCTATTGTCCATTTATAAATGTGTTCAACTTCTTGCAATTGCTCGGCTGTAAACAATTCATAAATACTTTTGCCCTCAATGTGTTCGCGCTCTAAACTAATAAAGCCAATTAGGTTGCCTTCGGCCAGCACATACCGCAAATCGTTATTGAAAACAAAAATTGCCGAGCGAGGAATGTTGCGGGCAATTTGTCTGTAAAGTTGTTCTGATATTTGCAGCGATTTATTCATTTCCTGCAAATCGGCCGTGCGCTCGCGCACTTTGGTTTCCAACTCTAAGTTGATTTTGTGCATCAGATTTTGAGCTTTTAGTCGCTCGGATGTGTCGCGCACATGCAGTAGTAAAGCGGGCTTTTTATCGTAGCTTATCTTTGAAACTTTTACTTCAATCGGCACTGAGTCGCCATCGCTTTTTTTAGCATAAGATTCAAATACGCGAATATCGCCTTGGGTTAAAAGCGGCTGACGGGTATCTACGGCTTCGTGTTGCTCGCTGGGTGTAATATCATAAATAGTTTTGCCAATAAGCTGCTCGCGCGACCAGCCGTGAAGTTTACATGCTTCTTCGTTTACGTCTAATATCTCTCCGGTAAGGCTTTCAACAAAAATTGCATCGGGCGAGGCATCAAAAATATCTCTAAAACTACGTTCGCTTTGGCGTTGGGCAACTTGTGCCAATTTGCGCTCTTTAATCTCCGAGGTGAGTTGCGAGTTCATCAACATCAATTCGCGGGTGCGCAGATTTACCAAACTCTCTAATTCCTCTTTCGATTTTCTCAATTCTTCTTCTACTTCCAATTGCTTGGTAATGTCGGTGTAGGTTGCAATAGAGCCAACAAATTTATTTCCCGCATCAAAAAATGGTCTGCCGCTAACGCGCATCCACACAGCCGTTCCATCTTTTTTGCGCATACGAACTTCGTAAGTATCAGTAATTCCCTTTTTGCGAAGTTGTAGTTTACTACCAGAAATGTTTCTATACTTTTCGTCATCAAACAAATCTAAATTTGCCTGGTCAATCAATTCGCTTTTTTCGTAACCCAGTTGGCTGCAATATCTTTCGTTTGCATACAGAATTTTGCCTTCTTCATTTTTTACGCAAATGCCTTCGTGAAAAACATCCAGTAGCGATTTGTAATCCAATAAAGATTCAAAACTCAGTTGGTTGAGATTGTGTAGGCCGTCATTATCTTTATCGTGTTGTTCGGGCATGTTTAAAATCTATAAGTGTGAAAATAATAAAGTGAATTTATCCATCAACTTAAATGCAACGGCAACAGATGTTTTATCTAAATCAATTTGAATTTTAGTTTCGCGCTTTATGATTGAACAGAAAATTATTGCTCCAAATTGTTACCTGCCATCGGTTGCTTATATGGCATTTTTACTCAATTCAAAAAATTTTGTTGTAGAAGCACACGAAAATTTTGTGAAGAGTACCGAGCGCAATCGAGCATACATTGCCGGAACGAATGCTGCATTGATGTTGTCGGTGCCTGTTGAAGGTGGCAAAGGGCATCGCCAACTGTATAAAGACACTAAAATCAGCCATGAATTTAGATGGCAAAAAATTCATTGGCAAACGTTGTGCAGTTGTTATAGGCGTTCGGCATACTTCGAGTATTACGAAGAGAAACTGGCTCCTTTTTACAATAAAAAATTTGATTTTCTCTTTGATTACAACACTCAGTTGCTACACACAATTCTCGAAATGCTTAAAACAGAAGTTGTAGTTTCTTTTACCGAAAACTACGAGAAAGAGTATGATGATGAAACAGTTGATTTGCGAGGTTACTTTAAAAACAGCAAAGATTGTGAGGTAGAAAAATTTCAATTTTTACCACCTACTTATTTTCAATGTTTTGAAAAAAACACAGGGTTTCTTGAGAATTTGAGTGTGTTGGACATTCTTTTTAGCGAAGGCCCCACTGCTAAAAGTTTAATTGCAAATTCGCTTAAATAAAAACAGCCCGATACTTTTATCGAGCTGTTTTTTTTGGGGTGCTAAACGAAGAGTGGCTTATCTTCTGGCATAGTACACACCGTTGTGATGCTTTGGGTGTAGGTGTCTTTTATCTGCCATTTTGTAGCGTTCGTGTTTTATTACTGCACGCTCTCTGGGCGAAATTCTTCCATCGGCTTTTGCAATACTTTTCATGGCATGTATTTTGTCGTGTTGATGGTGGGCTACTGCATTGTGATGATGCTTTTTGCATTTATGGGCATGTGGAGATGCGACACTTTCCATTGGTGTTGCTAATATTCCAAACATTATTGCTGCTAAAACCCAAACGTACTTTTTCATAATTTGAAAATTTAAAAAGTGAAGTAATGGCGATGTGATAAATCTTTGTTGTGTTGGTTTAATCGGCCTGTTTTTTTCTTTCTTAAAACGCAATTGCAAATGCGCCAATGCTTGTTATAGCTGTTGGTAAAACTCTTTTATTGCGCTTGCCACCTTGCTTTGATCGCTATCGGTGAGTTCAAAATAAAAAGGAAGCCTAAGTAATGTGTCGGAAAAATTATCGCAATTAGGTAGATTTTTGCTATCATGTTTCAATTCGTAGAACTTGCTTTTGTGCAAGCTTTGATAATGAAACACAGCATGAATTTTTTTACGTTTTAAAAAATCTACAAGCGCATTGCGTTCATCATTATGCTTGCAAAGAATATAGAACATGTGTGCGTTGTTACTTGCATATTCTGGTATGTGCGGCAAAGAAATTTTTCCATTTTCTTCGAGTGGCAGCAAAGCAGAGTAGTAGTTCTTCCAAATTTCTTTTCTCTTTTTTTGAATTGTATCCAGACACTCCAACTGCGCATAAAGAAAGGCTGCAATAATATCTGAAGGCAGAAAAGAAGAGCCAATATCAACCCATCCGTATTTATCGGTTTCGCCTCTAAAAAATGCGCTGCGGTTAGTTCCTTTTTCCCAAATTATTTCTGCTCGTTCAATAAACTTTTCATCGTTTACTACCAGCATTCCACCTTCGCCAGAAGAAATATTTTTTGTTTCGTGAAACGAAAATGCGGCTAAATGCCCAATGCTGCCAAGTGGTTTTGTGTTGCCGTTTTTACTTGTGTAAACGCTGTCTATTGCTTGCGCAGCATCTTCAATTACAAATAAATTGTATGTAGCTGCAAGTTCCATTATTGCATCCATATTGCAAGCCACTCCGGCATAATGCACTACAACAATTGCTTTTGTTTTTGGCGTAATTAGCGATGTTATTTTTTTTTCGTCAAGCGATGGATAATTGTGATGACTATCCGCAAAAACAATTTTCGCCCCTCGTAAAACAAAAGCATTGGCGGTACTTACAAAAGTGAATGACGGCATAATTACTTCATCGCCACTTTGTATGTTTATTAAAATAGCTGCCATTTCAAGTGCATCGGTGCATGATGTAGTAAGCAGGCATTTTTTAAATCCATACCGTTTTACAAAAAAATTATGACAAAGCTTTGTGTATTTACCGTTTCCGGAAATATGCTTTTGTGCCACAGCATCTTGAATGTATGCTATTTCATTGCCCGAAAAATATGGTTTGTTGAATCCTATGTTATCCATGTTCTAAAGTTGCAAGTCCTATTCCGGTTTTTCCATAACCATTTCCATTGTATAACATATATCGCTTACCCGAAAAATCAAAAACAAATGGATAGCAAATCATTTCACTATCCCAACCACTACCGGAAATATCAATACCCGCTTCGGTGTGTTTTCTTGTCCAGTTTGTGCCATCAAAGCTATGTGCGTAGCCAATTCTATACGCGGTGCCATTGCCCGAGCGAAACGAATACCACATGTGATACCCGCTGTTATCAATAACTACCGTAGGGCGAGAAAACGCTTGCGCAACACCTAAAGAAAATGGTATTGCCACACCGTGTTTTTGCCAGCGAACAGCATCATTTGAAGTGGCATATTTTATTACATGAACCATTTCGCCATTTTCTGAACTCCACGAAAGAGTTGAACCATACCACATTCGCTATCAATGCCCATAAATGGCGAATTGGGATTTAATGAAAACTCACTTTTTCCATTCATTTCTATTCTACCAATATCGCCTCGCCAATGTTTGTTTTCGGGCATTTGCCAACCCATAAATAGGATGTAGTTTTTATTGGCTGCAGAATACATGTTGCCAATACTTACGCCATGAGAGTAAAATGTATTTGCTGCACCGTAAGTAAAAACAGGAGCAGTGCATTGTTGTATTACCTTGTGCAGCACAATATCGTAATCCAAAAACCCTACCGATGATTTGTTGTGTATATCTCTTCCGCTGAAGTAGATTCTGAAAATATTTTTTTCTACATGCACGGCTAATGGATTTGCTGCATGACTACACAGCAGCGGAACGTTGCCAGACGGACAAAAAATATTTCCAAGTTTTTTCCAGCGCATCTTAAAGTTTTATTTCATCGCTTTTCTTGTCCAATTTTAATGGGCGAGGCGCAACATACACACCATACTGCTCGGTGTTTTTGCTAATAACAACACCCGCGCCTAAAAGCGTGCCTTCGGCAAGTTCAACATTGTGAGCCAAGGTAGAGTTTACGCCCAAAAAGCAAAAGGAGTTTATTTTGCAGTGCCCTGAAATTACAACATGAGAACTGATAAAATTATGGCTTTCAATTGTAGAGTGGTGACCAATGTGGTTGCCGCTCCAAAGCGTTACATTATCGCCAATTTTTACAAATGGTTGTATGGTATTGTCCTCAAAAATGAAGGTGTTTTCTCCGGGTTGAAACTGCGAAAGATAGCTGCATTTGGAACTGATGTAAGATGCAATTCGGTAACCTTTTGTTTTGGCCTCGGCATATTTTTGAGCACGTAGCTTGTTCATTTGTGTGTAGCTTAATGCAATAAACATATCATGTTCCTTAGTGCTTTTTTTTTGCTCAATTTCATTAAATGGAATCAGCGGCAGTCCTTCAAAAGTGCTTTCGGTACAGTATGCGCTATCAACTGTAAATGCTACTACTTCGTACTCCGAATCGATTTCAAAGTAATGTTTCGTAATTTGCGCAACATCGCCAGTGCCAAAAATGATTAGTTTTTTTGGTTTCATTTTCTTACTATTAAAGTGAATTCATACAAGCCGTAATCATGAAGCAGAGCCACGTTGCGCGAAAAATTTTCTTTACAATAATGGAAAAGAAATAGTGGGTCGGCATAGTAGAGGTAGGCTTTCATAAATTCTTTGTCAGAGTATTTTGTAAGCAAGTTAAATGCAAATCCTTTTTCTGAAAGATTGTTGATAGTGTCGAGCGTATTTAAAATGTATTGTAGCCATTCTTCGTTAGTGGCCAAGTCGAGTTTCACATTAAAAACTCCACTTGCAATAGTGTAGTCGAATTTTGCAGTTGGCTGCTCTTGAGTAAATGAAATATTTTGGCTGTGTTCAAACAAATGCTTTCCTGTAGCAAGCATTTGTTCTGAAACATCATATCCGGTGTAGGTAACTGAGGCAGAACCAAAATTTTGATTTAGGAAATTGATATATTCTCCATAGCCACATCCGTAATCAAGCACATTGATTTTATTATTGTTGTTGAATAGTTTTGAAAGCTGCTCAAAACGTAAATACTGCGACTCTTTTGAGTTCCAATCTACGCCCAAAGAATTATCGCCATGCTCAGAAATTTTTTGAGAATAGTATTGTTCAACTCCCTTTAGAATTTTACTATTCATATTTTTTTATTTTTCTGTTTCTATATGCAGCTACATTGTTTTCCAGTCTAAAATCGTAACCCAAAAGCTTTCTTACTTCTTCGTTGTCCGAAATTTTATCGGCAATAGATGCTACATCAATTTGTTGTTTCAAAATAGGCACAACAAACATATTGTTGATGCCATATCGAATTTCACTTGAAGTATTTGTGCCAGCGCGGTGATACAACATGCTATCGAAAAAAATTACTGCGCCTTTTGGAGCAATCAACTGAACTTCATTTTCATTTACAAACTCCTCGCTGGGAAAGTGGTCGAGCCTATGCGAGTAGGGCAAAACAAATGTAGCGCCATTTTCTGCTTTAAAATCCGAAAGGCAATAAAATGCATTAACGCCAAGTGGCTTGCTGATAACCCAATCTTGATACGGCAAATCTCTATGCCACGATGATTGATGATGAGTGTTTTGCGGTCTATTTATAATTCCATTTTGTAAATGCAAATGAAAATGACTGCCAATGTATTTTTTAGATATTTCTAAGAAGAATGAATTCGTAAACAGCGCAATGAAGTCGTTGTTGCTTGCAAAAGGCATTCGCACCAAGTCGGCTTCGTTAATGCGGTTCAACTGTTCTTTGCCAAACTCAGCTTCTTGCTTGTTGTAAATTGATTCCAGGTTTTCAATAAATGAATTGCATTTAGCAACTTCCAATAAATCACGCTCTATTGAGTAGCCTTTTATTCGGAGGTTTTCTATGTGATAATCTATTCTGCTATTTATCACGCTTTGCGAAGTAATGCCGTAGCTTTTCATTTAATGCAATTGTGTTAGGAATCTTCATTCAGTTTTTTGTCAATAAAATAAAGAGGCCTGCCCTTTACTTGTTGAAAAATGTTTCCAATATAAATTCCTGTGATGCCGATTGAAATTAAAATGATACCTGTAGATAACAGTAGCATTACCATTAAGGAAGTATAGCCTTCTGGTATTGTTCTGAAAATATAAAGAAACACTAAATACAAAGCCCAGAAAAAGGCAATGGCACACATGCCAAACCCAATGCCTATGGATATTCTAAGTAATTTTGTAGAATTAAAGGTAATGCCATCAATGGCATGGTTGATGAGTTTTGAAACACTATAAGATGATTTGCCTTCAAAGCGTTTTTGATGGTCAATTTTTACGTAGGTGTGTTTAAAGCCGAGATCGCGAAGTATCATTAAGTAATGCCTTCGCGAGTCGTTTATTTGCTTGTAAGCATCAATTACTTTTCTGCTTATTAAAGAGAAGCTTCCAACATCATTTCTAGAAGTTTTATTTTCTGCCAGATAATTAAATATGCAATTAAAAATCTTGGCGGTAATGTTTTTAAATCCCGAGTGGTTTCTCGAATATTTTGAAGTATAAACAATGTCAAAACCACTTTCAGCTTCTTTAATCAGCTCGGCTATGTATTTAGGGTTGTCTTGCAAATCGCAGTCAATAATTACCGCATAGTCTCCTTTGCAAGCATCAATGCCTGCGCTAATTGCGTAGTGCTGGCCAAAATTTTTACTCAGTTTTATTCCTTTAATTTTTTTATTGCGGCTACATTGATTTTCAATTTCCTCCCAGCTGTCATCGGGGCTGCAATCTTCTATTAAAATAATTTCGTAATCATCAGTTATTGGAGCTACAACTTGAATGATTCTTTTTACCAATTCATCAATTATTTTTTCTGCTTTATAAACAGGGCTAATTATTGATAATTTCATTTTTTGGAAATATATTTTTGGCTCTCGGAACCTGTGTTTAAAATTAAATCCCAAATGCAAACATGATGATTAAATGGGGGATAAAACTGTTTGTATTCGGGGTAGCCTTCATAATCAAAGTAACTAATTTTAATTTTTTCTGCTTCAAATAATTCTTCTTGAATATAGCTTTTTGCCGATGGTCCGGTTAAATACTCGGTGGCGTTTATTTTTTTGCAAACGGCAATCAATCTTTCGGTTTTACCATCTTGCAATTCAAATTCTCGACTATCTAAAAACAAGGTATTGATGCCCAAGAAACTACAAACTTCTTTTAAGAAAAACACATTTACCTCTGTAATGTATTCAAATTCTGCATTGCGATAAAGCGATTCAATCCAAGGGTACAATTCATTAAAAAATGGGGATTTTGAATAATTCTGTTTTATCAGCGATAGGTGGCTTTGTTGCCAATTTGTTTCCGAAATTTTTGTTTCGTTTATTTTCTGAAAATATTTTCCTTTTACCTCAACAGGGATTGTAAGCCATTTTAAACCCTGAGCAGTTTTAATAGAGTTTCTGTTGCGCCAATCTCTTCGTGTATATTGCATATCGTCAAACACCACAAACACATCCGCCTGCTGAATATTGTCAAAATATCCTTTCCACGGAATGTAATTGCTTTGTGTAATCAGAGCTTTCACTATTCAAGTATTTTAGTGTAGCGATTTTTGAAATATAATTTACCGTCTGCTATTCTTATCTCAAACAAAAAAAGTAATTGTATCAATAGAGTCAAGGCGCATACAACGCAAAACAGCAGCCACATTTGCGTGCTTATCCAAGGTCCTAAATTCATGAAAAACTTCTGATATGGAAACGCAATTGTGCCATCGGCATTGAAGCCGGAATTATTTACATCGCCAATTTTCAACCATATTTTACTACTAACAATATTGAAAATTATAGCTGGTGCAAACATCCAAAATGAAAACTTTAAGTGATTGATACATACAACCAACATTACTACAAACCAAGGCAATAAATTGATAAGGCTTCTTGATTCGCTAACTATGCCAAACAACATTAAGTTGAACAGTATTGCTAAAACAAAGCCTAAACCTAATTGCTTTAAGTTGTTTTGTACGGTACGCGTAAAAAGCAATAGCAATATCAAAACCGAGCCGAAGTAATTTATGTGCGAAACCAAAACAATAAAAGGCTTCACAACACCCATTACTATTTGTGGACGAGTTAAAATAAAATGACTCAAGTTTTCGGAGGCTGGCAGGTCTTTAAGTGATTTAAAAAACAAAAAAGTAAGTGCTAAAATCACTACGCTTATTATGCCATATAGGCTGATGGTGTGTTTAATATATTTTATTGCAAATACAGGGAAGTTGCTAATCCACAATGCCCACCACAGCGCGGTAAAAGCAAGTGCCACAATGCTTACCGGTGCAAGGTTTTTATCCAATGGCAATGTGTAAGCCATGGGTTTAAAATTGGTGGTGTAGTAAACAAGATAAAAGCCTATAATTATTATGTATAAAAATGCAATTGTAGGAAGAATATAACCACTGAATTTTGGAGATTGATACGCTCTTTCATCTATTGTTTTAGGATAAGGAAAAATCAACATAATAGCACCCAAAAAACCTATTGTAGGCCAAGTAAAAAATCCTAAAATGGATATTAACCAAACATTGAGATGCTCTTTTCGCAAATAAAAATGCAGCAATGCTGCACCTAATGCAAAGCCGGCAGCATCCAACATCACGGGGTAATAAACTGTGAAATTTAGTATAGCATAGTTTACTATAAGTAGTAGCAATCCCAGTATTTGAAGCATCGGTTTAATGTCAAAATGTTCCATTGCTCGCTTAGTAAAATATGTGCCCAATAGAATACTTATCAAATTGATTGCTTCAAATGCCCTGATGATGTTTTGCGGTGTAAAATCAATACTAAAAAAGTTAAATACAATATGTACCCAAGCCGATGGAATAATGCGCATTATAAGATAAGAGTCTAGCTCTTTACTTTCCAAAAGATTTGTTGCTAAATCGGCATAGCGAAACCCATCCCACCCCAGGCCGCTGTTGGCTTGCAGTTTTTCTGAAAACAAAAATGCAAGAAAAAAATACACAGCAATACCACTTAGTAAACAGCAGTAAAAAAGCGGAGATGATAATTTTTCTTTGCTTGGGTAACTTTGCACTATAAAAAAGAATAATTGCAAGCCTAAAGTAATGCACTAATGGACTTTTGCGATACTCAATTCAAAATATAATACCGAAAACGTGTTTACATTCGCGCCATGCATTATTTAAGCGCAGAGGCGCTCTCCAAAACATTCGCAGAGAAACAACTTTTCGGCAATCTTACTTTTCATATTTCGCAGGGCGATAAAATTGCATTGGTTGCCGCCAATGGCA
>CAZYXR010000032.1:0-2842 GCA_964650845.1 uncultured Chitinophagaceae bacterium | reverse complement strand
GCATTTTAGGTGGCAAAGAAACTACACAAGGCGGCTCGCTTTGGGTACACAAAGATGTGCGGGTTAGCTTTTTGGAGCAAGACCCGGAACTTGAGGAAAACAACACGGTACTCGAAAATATTTTTCAACACAATCACCCGGTGGTGCAAGTAGTAAAAGAGTATGAGCAGCTGATGGATGCCGAAAACAGTGATGAAAAGTTGCAACACGTGATGGGTAGAATGGACGAGTTGAATGCATGGAATTTTGAAAATCTTGTAACCCAAGTGCTTACTCGATTAAACATTCATCATTTGGAGCAGCCTGTGCATAAACTTAGTGGCGGCCAGCGCAAGCGTCTTGCATTGGCTAAGGTTTTGATAGATCTTTCATTCTTTGAACAACATACTTTGTTGATACTGGATGAGCCAACAAACCACCTCGATTTTGAAATGATTGATTGGCTTGGTCATTTTCTTTCAAAAGATAACGTAACGCTTTTACTGGTATCGCACGATAGATATTTTTTAGATGAAGTGTGCGAAGAAATATGGGAAATGGAAGGCGGAAAGTTGTATTTCCACAAAGGTAGTTACGCTTACTATTTACAGAAAAAAGCCGAGCGCGAAGTTGCCAAAGGCGCCAGTATAGACAAAGCACAAAACCTTTATAGAAAAGAATTGGAGTGGATGCGCAAGCAACCAAAGGCGCGCACGACAAAATCAAAAAGTCGGCAAGATGCTTTTTATGAAGTAGAAGAAAAGGCTTTTTCGGGTGTAAAGCGCGAAAACCTTCAGTTGGAGGTGAAAATGACAAGGCTTGGCGGCAAAATTTTAGAACTAAAAAAAGTATATAAATCTTTTGGCGATGGAGTGATGCTTAAAGGCTTCGATTATACTTTTAAAAGAGGCGAACGCATTGGTATTATTGGCAAAAATGGTACAGGCAAAACCACTTTTTTGAATATGATTATGGGTTTAGAAAATCCCGATTCGGGAAAAATAAATCATGGTGAAACGGTGGTGTTTGGTTATTTTTCTCAGCAAGGAATTCAACTGAAAGATGACCAACGTGTAATTGAATTTGTAAAAAATATTGCCGAGCATTTTCCATTAGCCGATGGCACTAAAGTTTCTGCCGGGCAGTTTTTACAACGATTTCTTTTTACTCCCGAACAACAGTTTACCTTCATCAGCAAGCTAAGCGGTGGAGAAAGAAAACGATTGCAGTTATTGAGCATATTGTTTTCTAATCCCAACTTTTTAATTCTTGATGAGCCAACAAACGATTTGGATTTGGTAACGCTGCAAGTGTTAGAGGAATTTTTGCAAAATTATCAAGGGTGTGTGTTGCTCGTTTCGCACGATAGATACTTTATGGATAAATTGGTTGACCACCTTTTTGTGTTTGAAGGCGAAGGCGTTATCAAAGATTATCCCGGCAATTATTCGCAATACCGAATTCAAGAATTGGCAGAGGCAAGTAATAAAAATAAGAAACCTGCAGTAAAGATAGAAGAGGTTAAAACACTTGATTTTACAGATATTTCAACAGCTTCTGCCAAACGCAAACTGAGCTATAAAGAGAAGATAGAGTTTGAAAAATTGGAAAAAGAATTGCCCGATATGGAAAAGAAAAAAGCAACCCTCAACGAGCAAATTGCAACCGGCAATTTGCCCTACGAAAAGTTGCAACCACTATTAGATGAATTGGCAAAATTAACTGCCGATTTAGAAACTAAAGAACTGCGCTGGCTGGAATTGAGTGAGGCTGTAGGATAGGTATGAAAAACTAAAGCTCAACAATATTCTGCAAACTCAATGTTACTCTTTTACAAATCTGAAATTGATAGACGCTCCGGTATTTTTTTCAATGCGGGCAAAGTAAGTTCCTGACGAAAAATTTTCGCACTGTATTTGGTTGCTCCCCGTTTGCAATTCGTAAGTAGCAATTATTTTCCCATTTACATCCGAAACGCGCAACACACTTACTGTTTCGACCTCAATGTTTAGAACAGCATTAATAGGGTTTGGATAGAATTTGTATTGGCTGTGAACTTGGTGCTTGCTTATAGAAGTAGCGACATTATCTAAACGATGCTTGTTGAAAAACCGCCAAATTTCTTGCGAGGCATGAACATCTTTATTCGTTTTGCCTACAATAATTTCGGGGTATTGTGCAACTGTCATGCTGGGCCAGGTGTGACCTCCGTTGGTAATTTTGTAATGCAGCACTTCGGTTGAGTTATTGCAAGCATTGTTGTGAATGCTTTGAACTGTAGAGCCATCAGTAGTATTTACATCGGGCAATGAAATTGTTGTTGCATTGCCAGTACAACCATTGTTGTTTCGCCAATACGCAAGCGCATCATCAATAGATTTGGTGCCATTTTGAGGGCTTCCACCGTATGCTACAATAGGGTCGGTAGTGCCATGTAGTTCAAATATTGGCACAGCGCGCGAAGGGCTGCAACTATCGTAAGTAGCTATGGACATACTGCCTGTAACCGATGCAATGGCAGCAATTCGATGGCTTAGTTTACATGCCAACAAGTAGCTGAAAAATCCTCCATTGCTCATGCCACACGAGTAAACTCTGTTAGTATCAATTGCTGCGCAAATATTGCTGTCGCAATTGTTAGCATTTGCAATCATGTAATCAATCATTGCATTTGCAAATCCCAAATCATCTTCGCTCGAAGCTCCGGTTCCTGTAAAACCAACATTCCATCTATTCGATAGACCATTTGCGTATATTACTGCAAAGCCTGCGGTGTCGGCCACCGCGTTCAAATCCGAATAGTTTTTAATAATTGTTCCTGTTTCGGTTAAGCCGTGAAATGCAAAAACCAATGGTATTTTTT
>CAZYXR010000031.1:28931-33821 GCA_964650845.1 uncultured Chitinophagaceae bacterium | reverse complement strand
CTAGCAAAATCGCCCACACGAACATATTGTGTAGAGGCTTCCACCAACACTTCGTTATCCACCTCGGGGCTGTCAAACTCTGTGCGGCCAATAAAATGATTGCCTTCTTTTCTATCGAATAGCACTTTAAAAGTTTTTCCAATTTTTTGTTGGTTCAGTTCGGCCGAAATGCCTTCCTGCACAGCCATCAACTCGGCTGCGCGCTCTTCTTTTACTTCTTGTGGCACATCATCTTCTAAACCGTGCGCGCGTGTGCTTTCTTCGTGCGAATAGGTAAACACACCTAAGCGCTCGAAGCGCGACTGCTCAATAAAAGTTTTTAATCGCTCAAAATCCTGCTCGGTTTCGCCCGGAAAACCTACCAACATGGTTGTGCGCAATGCAATATCGGGCACTCGTTTGCGAATGGCATCTATCAGCTTTACAGTTTCCACATTAGTGATGTTTCTGCGCATTGAAGTTAAGATATTATCGCTTGCATGTTGCAAGGGCATATCTAAGTAATTGCATACTTTTTCATTTTCGGCAATTGCATCTACAATTTCCATCGGAAACTGTGCCGGATAAGCATAATGCAATCGAATCCATTCAATACCGTCTATCTTATTCAGTTCTGCAAGCAATTTTGGAAGGGCGCGTTTTTTATAAATATCCAGGCCATAAAATGTAAGCTCTTGCGCAATAAGCATTATTTCTTTTACGCCCTTAGCTGCAAGTTTTTTTGCCTCATCTACCACCTCTTCTATTGTTTTAGAAAGATGCTTACCACGCATCAACGGTATGGCACAAAACGAACAAGTTCTGTTACAGCCCTCCGAAATTTTCAGAAAAGCATAATGCGAAGGCGTTGTCAATAAACGTTCGCCTATCAACTCGTGTTTGTAGTTTACCTTCAAAGTTTTTAGCAAGCGCGGCAGTTCATTGGTACCGAAATAAGCATCTACCTCGGGTATTTCTGTTTCTAAAGAATCTTTGTAGCGCGCACTAAGGCAACCGGTTACATACAGCTTTTCAATTTTACCAGCGTTTTTTGCATCGGCATATTCCAATATTGTATTGATGCTTTCTTCCTTTGCTCTATCAATAAAACCGCAGGTGTTTACAATTACGATATTGCGGTCTTTGCTCCATGTATCGTGTGCCACATCGTAGCCTCCGTGCTTCATCTGCGACATTAGCACTTCGCTATCCACCAGGTTTTTTGAGCAACCAAGTGTAATAACAGATACCTTATTTTGTTTGAGTGTTTTGGTTTTCATACAATACAATTCCTGCCCGTTTGCTACTTTTTGAACAATGATTCAACAAACAACTTTTTATTAAACACCTGCAATTTATCAATTGCCTCGCCTACGCCAATATAGCGGATAGGAATTTTAAACTGATCGGTAATTCCAAGCACCACACCACCCTTGGCTGTGCCGTCAAGTTTGGTAATTGCAATAGCAGTAACTTGTGTTGCAGCGGTAAATTGTTTGGCTTGCTCAATTGCATTTTGCCCCGTAGAACCATCTAACACCAACAACACTTCGTGTGGTGCATCGGGCACTACTTTTTGCATTACCCTGCGTATTTTTGAAAGTTCATTCATTAAATCCACTCGATTGTGCAAGCGCCCTGCGGTGTCAATTATTACAACATCTGCATTATCGGCAACGCCTTTTTCTAATGTTGTAAACGCCACAGATGCAGGGTCGGCACCCATGTGCGACTTTACAATTTCTACATCCGATCGTTTTGCCCATACATCCAACTGGTCAATAGCTGCTGCGCGAAAAGTATCGGCTGCGCCCAGCAAAACTTTCTTTCCGGAAGTTTTAAGCTGATGCGAAAGTTTGCCGATGGTGGTGGTTTTGCCCGCACCATTTACACCTACAACCATTATCACATAAGGCTTTACATTTACTGGCGTGTCAAAACTTTCGGCATCAATGTTATTGTTTTCGGCAAGCAGAGCAATAATCTCATCGCGAATTAAAACGTGCATTTCGTTTTCAGTCGAAAACTTATCGGTGGCAGCGCGGGCTTCGATGCGTTTAATAATTTTTGAAGTAGTTGCCACACCCACATCAGAGGCAATCAAGGCTTCTTCAAGGTTATCTAAAACCTCTTCATCAATTTTACTTTTGCCAATAAACACTTTGGCAATGCGTGCAAAGAATCCGTCTTTGGTTTTTTCTAAACCTTTATCAAGGTCCTCTTTTTTTTCTTTTGTAAAAAAGCTGAACAATCCCATTTCTATACTCCTTTTAGTGGCTTCCTGAAACAAAAAAGCCTCTTTGCAGAGGCTTTAAAATTATTGATTAAATCTTAGTCTTTTTGCGCTAAGAATTCCTGCACTTTGTCTTTGTGAACGATTTTTTCTAAGAAACCGTAAGATGAGCTGGTTTTAGATTTTATCGCTTTGATAACTTTTACATAGTCTTTAGAACCTACCTGAGCTTGACGGTCAGTTCTCGCGTTCTTTGAAACTTTTGCCATTGCTAAATTATTTTATTGGTTATTTAATTTCTTTGTGAACTGTGTGGCGTTTTAATATCGGGTTGTATTTACGCAACTCAATACGCTCGGTTGTATTCTTACGGTTTTTGTAAGTCATATAACGCGAAGTACCTGCTTGTCCGCTTTCTTTATGTTCGGTGCATTCTAATATTATTTGAATGCGCGCATCTTTTGATTTTTTTGCCATTGCAATTTAATTTAATGGTTTAGTTATTTGCTGCTGCTTCTTTTTTATCTAAATCTTTCAGGTATTGGAAAATACCTTTTTTGTTGATAGTGCGTAACACCGAAGTGCAAACACGCAATTCAATCCACTCTCCTAACTCGGGCACAAAAAATCTTTTTTTGTGCAAGTTGGGTAAAAATCTGCGCTTGGTTTTGCGGTTAGAGTGCGAAACTTTGTTTCCGCTAACAGGACGCTTTCCAGAAATATCACATACACGAGCCATTGCTAAAAAATTTGAGCGCGCAAAGATGCATGAAAAATTGATTTATCCAAAAAAATAATTGGATTCTATCTTGACCAATAGCAGTTTAATAACAGAAAGCTAGTTGCATAATCAGTTTTTTGTTTGACAGCTAACCTATTACCTCATTCTCATTTATTCATCATTTTACTGCGTGACCAGAATTAATCATTCAGTCTATTATCAATATCCATTTGTTGATGTAATATTCTAATGATTTCTATTAGCTCTTCCTTAGAGTTTATTCTGTAAAAGATAAAATGTGATTTTACTTTTGAACGAAAATATCCTTTTCGTACTTCACTGTAATCTTTTCCCGTATTTGGTTTTTCAGACAAATATTCAATTTCGTCAATAATTAATTCAATATATCTGTCAGCTTGCTCAATTGACCAAGTTTCAAAAGTATAAAGCCAAATGTTTTCCAAGTCATTTTGGGCTTCATTGCTAATTTTATAATTCATTATTTAGCAACATATTTTTGATGTAGATTGCCTAAGAATGTCTCACGATTAAAGTTTTTAACGAATCCTGATTTTTCACCCTTTTTAAGTTCTTTAATCAATTCAGTTTTTTTCGTCTCTTCATGTTCAAACATTCTAAGAGCAGCTCTTACAACTTCGCTTGCTGATGAAAATTTTCCAGATTCAACTTGCTTATTTATAAAACTATCAAAATAGTCTCCAAGTAATATTGATGTATTTTTAGCCATTATTCAAAAATTGCCTTTCAAAGATACCAATTGTTGGTATATGTTGCAATTTTGGGAGCGTTAATTTTTTCGGAGGACGCTCGGAACTGGCTACACATACCTAAGGGCATTAGCTCAAAAAACAACGTAGCCTTAAATTTTTTCCAATGCCCTTTTCAAATCCAAATCTTCGGCTTGTTGCAGATAAATATACCCTTCATTTTGCCAACGTTGCCTTCCAAAAAACGCCTTAATTCGGCTTTTGATTTTCGATTGATACACCAAAAGTTTTGAGCTATCGGCTTTCATGCCTTGTTGTTTTGCAAAGGCCAAGTAATTGTTATACAATTCATCGCTTACCACAAAATGTTGTGCAAACGATTTTAGGTCTTTGAACTTTTCAACTTCAGGCTGATGCTGAGGGTAATACTTGTAAGTAAACTCTGCAATAAAGCTGGAGGCCTCTGCGTATGCTACATTAAATATGGTGCTATCGAACGGCACAAACACATCGGGGCGAATGCCGCCACCACCATAAACCACCCTCCCTTTTGCAGTTTTGAATATCAATGAATCGGCTTTGTTTACCGAATCTTCGTGCAAAAGACTGCCATCTTCATATCGTTTGTAAATAGCTTCGTTGTAAGCTTCTTTTCCTTTATCGTACGATTTTTGAATACACCTTCCAGAGGGTGTGTAGTAGCGAGCCACCGTTAATCGCAATGCAGAGCCATCGTCCAATCTATATTGCTCTTGCACCAATCCTTTACCAAAAGTGCTTCTGCCTACAATCGTTCCTCTGTCCCAATCTTGAATTGCCCCTGCAAGAATTTCGCTTGCCGATGCAGAACCTTGATCTACTAAAATGGTTAATGCGCCTTTTTCAAACAAGCCATCGCGTGCGCCTACATAATCTTGACGTTTATAAGCATTGCCTTTTGTGTAAACAATCAGTTTTTCGCCCGTTAAAAGTTCATCTGCTATTTCGGCAGCGGCATTCAAGTATCCGCCACCGTTTTGGCGCACATCTACAATCAATTTTTTCAACCCTTGCTCATTCAACTTGCGAATTCCTTTGGTAAACTCTTCGTAAGTGGTGGCACTAAAGCGATTGATGCGGATGTACCCTGTTTCGTCATTCAACATAAACGCTGCATCAACACTATACAATGGAATTTTATTGCGAATAATGGTGTAGTTGTAAACTTTTCCGCCACCGTTGCGCACTAT
>CAZYXR010000031.1:8514-28921 GCA_964650845.1 uncultured Chitinophagaceae bacterium | reverse complement strand
CTTTTACTTTTGTTCCTTTAGCACCGCGCAGTTTTTTCAGCACATCTTCATTTTTAATTTTTATTCCGGCAACTGTGGTATCGTTGATAAAAACAATTCTATCGCCTGCTTTTATGCCCACCTCTTCCGATGGACCACCAGATATTGGCGACACTACAATTATGGTATCGTCCATGATGTGAAACTCAATTCCTACACCTTCAAAATTGCCTTCCAACGATTCGTTTTCGCGTGCCAAATCTGATGCCGGAATGTAGTTGGAATGCGGATCGAGCGATGAGAGCATATCCTGAATAGCTGTTTCGTAAAGTGCCTCGGTGTTTACGGTATCTACATATTTAAGCCGCACAAAAGTTAGTATATCATCAATTTTATCGTAGCCCACTTGAGCAAAAGGCACTTTTTTACCATTGTTGATAGAAGTAAGCATCAAGCCAAGCAAAATTCCTATCACCAACACCAATGCGTAAATCATTGGCTTCCAAACATTAACACCCTTTGATTTTACAACTTTTTCACTTGAATTAGATTCCATAGATATTTTTAAACCGAACGAAAGTATATGTTTTAGCGTGTTTTGCTTGGTGTTTATGCAATTTTACGTCTTGCAATTTCAGTTGTTATTAGTTTCAACTCTCTACTCATTTGCCCCTGCACCGATGAGTTTTCTTGCGCTCTGCGAATGAGGTAAGGAATAACATCTTTTACCGGACCATAAGGCAAGTACTTGGTGGCATTTAAACCTGAATGCGCCAGGTTGAAAGTGATGTTATCGCCCATGCCATAAAGCTGCGAAAACAAAACATGAGGATGGCTGAATGAAATATTCTTTTGCTGCATCAATTGAATAGCCAATAAATTGCTTGCCTCGCTTTGCGATGCTACACAAAAAGCAACTGTAGTAATGTTACTTAGGCACAATGCAACAGCTTCATCAAAATCTTTATCTACCGCTTTTTTGCTTTTATGTATTGGCGATTTGTAACCCATTTCGGCAGCGCGGCTATTTTCTTTTTCCATGTATGCACCGCGCACCAGTTTTGCACCCAATACAAAACCTTTTTGCGAAGCTCGTGCTAGTTCACTTTGCAGATATTGCAATCTATCCCAGCGATACATTTGGTAGGTATTGAATACAACAGCCGATGTGGTGTTGTATTGCTCCATCATGTTTTCAATCAACACATCTAAAACATCTTGAATCCAAGACTCCTCGGCATCAACATAGATTTGCACTTTGTTTTTGGCTGCCGCTTTACACAACTGGTGCAGCCGCTCTTTTACTCTTTCAAATTCTTCGGTTTCGCGCTTAGATAGTTCTTCTTTGCCTTGAATTTTTTCAAATAATGCCAACCTACCAAACCCTGTAATTTTTACACACACTACCCGTACCGATTCATTGCTGCCAGCAAACTCGATAGCTTCTAAATTATGCTGAATAGTTTTATCAAAATCCTCTTCGCATTCTTTCAGCTCTACACCATAGTTCAGCATTGCGCCAACACCTTTATCGCTGAGTTTTTTTATTGTCTTTTTACATTCACTAAAGGTTTCGCCACCACAAAACTGCTCGTAAACAGTAATGCGAAAAAGCGGGGTAACTGGCAAGCGCAATTTCAAAGCAATGTTTGCAAAAAAAGTGCCAGCGCTAACCAGCGCGTTATTACCAATTAACTTAAAAAGCGTTTGCGCTTCTTTTAATTCTCGATTGTTTTTTGATGCGTAAGCAGTTTTGGTATCCTCAAAAATATTTGATTGAATATTCATCGTTCAGTAGATATTTTTCGGAAATTAAATAAAAGAAAGTGCATGCTAAAGTAGCTGCTTATGTTGTTGCTTGTTCGCTGTTGTTGCCTATTGCATTTTCTTCGTCAGGCATTACATCTTTTAACTTGGGCAGTTCGGTTGTGGAGTTAATGCCGAAGTAATCTAAAAATAGCGGAGTTACTTTGTACAATACAGGTTTGCCGGGCGAAGTTTCTACCCTGCCGGCAATTTCAATCAGTTCTTTTTCCAACAATTTTTGAACCGAATAATCGCAATTCACTCCACGAATTTGCTCGCACTCTACTTTTGTAACGGGTCCCCGATAAGCAATAATGGCAAGTGTTTCCAATGCCGCGGTAGAAAGTTTCTTTTTCTCTTTTTGCCCTATTAAAATACTTACAGTTTTATGGTAGTCAGATTTTGTAAAAAACTGATAACCTCCGCCAATCACACGTAGTTCAAACGAAAAAAAATCGGGCTTGTATTTCTCGGCAATATCTCCAAGAATTCTGTCAATAATCTGCTCATCCATCACTTCGCCCGTAAGCTTATTGATGCAAACCGAAATATCTTCTCTGCTTACAGCCGTTTCGGAACTGAAAATGAGCGATTCGATATGTTGATGAAGATTTTCCAAAATGATTTGACAATTTGATTATTTGGTGATTTGAAAATGGGTTTATCATTTTCAAATTTCCAAATTAACTCATTTACTAATTGATGTTATCCGTTTTCTAAAGCGGCAGCACCGCCTACAATTTCCAAAATTTCTTTTGTGATTGCAGCTTGACGTTCGCGGTTGTATTGAATACTCAAATTGCGAATCATTTCTTGAGCATTGTTGGTTGCAGCATCCATTGCCACCATTCGCGAACCATGTTCTGATGCGTTGGTATCTAACAAGGCTCTAAAAAACTGTGTGTTCAATATTTTAGGAGCAAGCTCTTCAAGCAATCTTTGCTTATCGGGCTCAAATAAGTAATCGTTCTTTTTCTTGGTTTTGTTTTCTGCTTTCGCTGTACCCAAGGTAGAAACCGGTAAAAATCTTTCTACTTCAAACACTTGTGTAGCCGCGTTTACAAACTGCGCATACACCAGCTCTATTACATCATACTCTTCGTCAAGAAAAGCCTTTGTAATGGTTGTGCTTACTTCTTGCGAAGCATCAAAATTCAATGTATTTAAAAGTCCTTGATAAGCAGAATTGATATTGAGTTTTTCAACCTTTTTAAAATAATCGAAACCTTTTTTGCCAATTGGAATAAGGGTTACGTTACCGGCTGCAAGCTGGCTGGCGTAAGTGCCGGCAAGTAAATTGCGGGTTGCTTTAATAAGATTTGTATTAAAACCTCCGCAAAGCCCTTTATCGGATGTAATTAAAACAATCAAAACCTTTTTGGGCTCGCGCACTTTGTTTAATGCCAACGAAATATCTTCTCCTTCGAGGCTCTCCATTAAATTGCTTAAAATACTATTCAGTTTATTTGAATAAGGACGCATTTGTACAATTCTATCTTGAGCGCGCTTCAGCTTACTTGCCGAAACCAATTTCATTGCCTTAGTTATTTGCTGGGTTGTTTTTACACTTCCAATCCTATTTCTAACCTCTTTTAAATTTGCCATGACTTTATACCTTTTTCAAAAAGCGGTGCGAAAATAACAGAAAGGGCGGGTTTGGAAAAAGTTTTATGTGAATGATGTGGAAAAAAGCGTAAAAACAACATTGGGCATTGAAAATCAACTATCAAACATCTATCTATTTTGGGCAACTGTATTTTGCGAGGCTACTCTTGCTTTAGGAAAAGCACTTTTGGACCTACTTGACCGCCATTTGCATCTTTATAAACGCTGAGTGCCAAATACACTTTACCGTGGTAGTATTTCACGATATCAACAGTTCCGTAATTCATAAAATTATCTAGCCCCACCAACGTAGCACCCGATGGAGTAAGCTTATAAATTGATGTACCACCCGTATTTGCTCCACTTCCAGCATATCCCGAGTAGTATAAATTGCCATTCTCATCAATATCATAACTTGTAACCGCTCCGGTATATGGAAGTTGTACATTATCTAACACCTTTGTAAAAGTATTTGAAGTAGCGTCATAGGTTAATGTAGTTACATATCGCTGGTCGGTATGAAAACAAAATCCAAACTTGGAGCCATTAAAACTTGACTTTACAAATGCCATATTGGCGTTGCCGGTTGGCGGATTGCCTGTTACCCACGGTGTTGAAGTAGGCAACGAAGTTGAACTCACAGGGGCATTAGTCGCATCATATACATAAGCGTAAATACTATCATTTCCTTGATAAATTGATATTGTATTTGATGTATTTGGAACTGGCTCTGTAACTCCTGCCTTCATACCTAGCGCTGTAGCTTGCAAGCTGCCTGGAATCAAATCGTGAACATAATCTCCGCTGTAAGCGCGTCTTGGCAATCCATCATTATAAGAACCATAAAGCCTTGCTCCGTCATTTTGAATATCCAAAATTTCTGTATAGCCAGAAGTGTTTACAATGTTACTTAATTCGTAAGTACTACCTTGCTTGGCAACCAAAGACGTAACCGTTTGGTAGCTCCCGCCACTTCCTTTTGTGGCTTCATAAGGCCCCATAAAAGTTCCTACATTAGGTATTTGAACTCCGGGGATAGTAACACCCAACATCAATCGAGCATAAGAATAAACAGTATTATCACCTTGTTGCAACACGCGCTTCTTTACATAAAGAAACTGTACTACAGTTCCAGCCTTGGCAATATCAATTGGGTAAATTCTAGAAAAGTTGCCTACACCTGATATGCTACCCCCAACGGTAGTATCGCCTTCGTAAATTTTTACAAAGCCAGAGTTATCTTTCACCATACTCTTTAAATACAACGAGTCGAACTTTGGAGGTTCTTGCTTATAGATTGTGTCCTTTTTACAAGCATTGATAAAAAAGGAAAAAGCGATAATAAGAATTGAAATTTTTTTCATAATCGTGCTGTTAATTTTATTGCAATAATGCTTGATTGCCTTTTTACAGAAAAGGTAAGTTTGAGCGAATTCTTACTAATGTGTAATATCGTAGAACTATAATAGTGCCACAAAATCATGCAAAATCTACTTACAGATTTTTTACAATACACTTCTGATGAACAAAAACGCAAGCTTTTATCACTACCCATTCGCGGAAAAGAAAAAATTGTATGGAGTTATCTTCTGACAAGAAGCAAAAAGGGAGGGTTTAGTAAAGAAACTACACTATCAGATATCAACATTTCTTCTACTCACTTCGATAAAATTTGTTCTGCGATACTTACACGCTGTTACGTTTGCTTAGTGCCGAATGGGGGAATAGATTTACTTACATTCTTGGCAAATTCGAGAGTATTGATACCTCACTTTTACAAAGAAGCCAGCCGACAACTAAAACTGGCTGACCAACTTTCGCAAACCGATGCACAATCGTTTTTGAAAAAATTCATTTCACTTTACATCGACAGCATTCCGGTTATGTTTCGTAAAAATGAAATTTATGAAAAAGCCTCCCGAAAATATTTACAGCTTTCGGACTCTACTACAAAAATCGAAGACAATCTTTATATTACTTACACCAAGATATGGCTTGAAATAAATGTACATTTTGCTGCTGGCACAATCAGAAAAAAAGAAGCAACCCTCAGCAAAAAAATGAATCAGTTGAAACCCGATTTTAGCAAATCGCCAGTAGAGATAATTTACCAATGGTACTGGACAATGATTTACCTAAAACAATCTATTGAGGACAATCTTGAAGTTGCGCAACTTGCCGAAGCCGCACTGAAAGTAAACTACCAAAACACTGCAATCAAACTCCGCTTGCAGATGAAGTATGCAGAATCTTTGTACTTCATCAGTCGTTTTGAGGAGTCATTTAAAGCATTTTACTCTATTTTAAGTAGCAACAACTGGATAGAAATTCCCAACATCAGCTATTTCACCACCCGTTATTTGCAAGTTTGCCTTATCACCGAAAACTTCTCCATTGTAAAAACAGAACTAGAACGTGTCAAAAAGGACATGGGAATCAGTTTCACAGAACAAATAATTACTCGCGATGTAATCACATTTGTTAAGTATTTTATTTTAACCAGTGAGTACGAAGCGGCATATACTTTCATCCGCTTAGGTTACCTTAAAAATCCTAAAGCAAAATACCTTCAATACGAAATAGAACTACGCAACTTAGAAACAGCCTACTATTACTTGTCAGGCAATATTTCACAGGCATTAAATTCCTGTGAACGCAACTTGCGCTATCTGCGCACAAAAGGCTTTGGTGTAAAAACTAGCCCTTATCCATACTTTTTTGTACTTGTCAAAGCATTTGCCGAAAAACGACTCTTCCAAAAACAGCTCTCCAATAACGAAATGAGAATGATGAGTGTTTTTCAACGCGGCACAAATGCTGTTTATGGTAAAATTCTGCATAAAATTTCTGCATACTAAACACCAATTGCATTCATCTTACTGCAAATCACGCTGATTGTTTTTGGGCAAATTTATACCCTTTTGAAAAAATAACGACCAAGTGTAATGCGGCACTCCTCGCATTCAAAATCACGTAAAACATCGCTTAACAAAAATTGACTTGACCAAAGAAACTCGCAATTCATTATGCCGTCTATATTTACCGCGTTTTTAACAATCCGATTTAATTAAACTTAAACTAACTGGCTATTAATTATGGACATTATCACATCATCTCCAAGTAGTGTAAACATCACCGAATTAAACGAGCGCATCAATCGCGAAAGTGCTTTTGTAGATATTTTAAATATGGAATTAGGCAAAGTAATAGTTGGTCAAAAATATATGACCGAAAGACTAATGCTTGCACTACTTGCCAATGGGCATATATTGTTAGAAGGTGTGCCTGGATTGGCGAAAACCTTATCTATCAAATCGCTCGCGCAAGCCATTCATGCCAAGTTCAGCCGCATACAGTTTACGCCCGATCTGTTGCCAGCCGATTTGGTAGGCACAATGATTTACAGCCAAAAGGATAATGCCTTTACCGTAAAGCACGGCCCAGTATTTGCCAACTTTGTGTTAGCTGATGAAATAAACCGTGCGCCCGCCAAAGTGCAAAGTGCTTTGTTAGAAGCCATGCAAGAAAAACAAGTAACTATTGGCGAAAACACCTACAAGTTAGAAGAACCATTTTTAGTACTTGCCACCCAAAACCCCATTGAGCAAGAAGGCACCTATCCCCTACCCGAAGCACAAGTGGACAGGTTTATGCTGAAAGTGATAATTACCTATCCCAAAAAAGAGGAAGAGCGTTTAATTATTCGCCAAAGCTTAGAGCCACATGCCTCACCAATAAATGCGGTAGCCACCAAAGAACAAATTATTGCTGCCCGCAAAACAGTGCGCGAAGTTTACATGGACGAAAAAATTGAACGATACATTTTAGATATTGTTTTTGCATCGCGCAGCCCAAAAGAATATAAGCTAAGCAAGCTGGAAGGTCTAATTAGCTACGGAGGCTCGCCACGAGCAAGCATCAACCTTGCTTTGGCAGCAAAAGCTTATGCCTTTATTAAACGCAGAGGCTATGTAATTCCAGAAGATGTACGCGCAATATGCCATGATGTAATGCGCCACCGCATTGGGTTGACCTACGAAGCCGAAGCACAAAATGTAAGCAGCGAAGAAGTGGTGAGCGAAATTTTGAATGCAGTAGAGGTTCCATAAATGAGTAGCGAGTTGCAAGTAGCGAGTAGCGAGAGAACAGCCGCGAAAATACAAGTAACAAGTAACGTAAATTGTTTCAACAATAATTGAGGTGTTATGGCAAAAAATCAATCTTTCTTAGACTTGGACGTTTGGAAGAAATCAAGAGAGTTATCTCTCAAAGTATATCAGTTTACTGCAAACTTTCCGAAGGAAGAATTATATGGTTTGGTAAGTCAAATGAGGCGTGCATCGGTTTCAATTTCTTCTAATATTGCTGAAGGCTGCGGCAGACAACACAACAAGGAAAATATTCAATTTCAATATATAGCCAAGGGTTCTATCTATGAACTTGAATCACAAATGTACATAGCATTAGATATGAAATTTGTTAATGAATATAAGTTCATAGAACTTATTGATTCAATTGCAGATTGGAGAAGATTATTGATTGGATTTATCAACTATTTAGAAAACAAAGATTCCAAGTAATTTGTCTATGTCAGGTTTCCTACAAACCCTTTTCGGTAACAATGCTGCTAACTCGCAGCTCGCAACTCGCGACTCGCAACTAGAGAAGCGAAAAGCACTACGAAGAATTGAAATAAAAACCAGAAAATTATCTAATCAGGTGTTTTCAGGAAGTTATCATTCTGCCTTTAAGGGACGTGGCATGAGCTTTAGCGAAGTGCGCGAATATCAATATGGCGATGACATACGCCAAATAGATTGGAACGTAACAGCAAGGCTGCAATCGCCATACATTAAAGTATTTGAGGAAGAAAGAGAACTTACTGTGATGTTGCTAATTGATGTAAGCAGCTCAGGTTTTTTTGGCACAAAAACAGAATTTAAAAACCACATAATGGCCGAAATTGGCGGTGTGCTTGCCTTTTCGGCTATTACTAACAACGATAAAGTAGGTGTAATTTTCTTTAGCGATAAAGTAGAAAAGTTCATTCCACCCAAAAAAGGAAAATCGCACATCCTGCGCATCATCAGCGAAATTTACGACTTTGAACCCGAACACTCAGGCACTGATATTGCCGAAGCATTAAAGCTTTTCAATAATGTAATGAAAAAGAAGTGTATTACATTTTTGATGAGCGATTTTATGAGCGCAACTCCCTATAAAGATGCTTTAAACATTGCAGCTCGCAGGCACGATTTAATTGGCATCCACATTTATGACCAACGCGAAAAAGAATTGCCCAATGTTGGTTTGGCGCGAGTTGTTGATGCCGAAACCAAACAGGAAATCTGGCTGAATACTTCAAACAAAGAAGCACGCGATACTTATGCAAAATGGTTTCACAACCATGTGCAAAGCACAAAAGATTTATTCGGTAAATCGGGTGCCGAATTGGCTACCATCAGCACCGATGAAAATTATGTAATTGCATTGATGAACATGTTTAAACGCAGGGAGATGAAGAGATGAGCATTGTAAAACTAGATAATAGACATAAAACATTTTTTCTTTCAAGGCAAACACTTCTCCAATTTCTGCTATCGTTTGTATTTGTATTTTCTCAAATTTCAAATCTACAATCACAAACATCGGCAGGCTTTTATTTCGACTCAACACACATTCAAATTGGCGACCCGCTTGGGGTAAAACTTTCTGTAAAACAAGCCGAAGGCGCAATTGTACAATTTCCTGTTTTCAAAGACACTTTAGGTAGTTTTGAAATTATAGAAGCAAGAAAAAAAGACACCTCAAAAGTCGGCAATGAAACTTTGTTTACGCAACAGTTCATTGTATCGGCTTACGATTCTGGTTTGTATAGCGTGTTGCCACAAAAAATATATTTCACACAAAATGGAGTATCCGATTCTGTTTATACCGATGTGCAATTTGTGGAAGTAACTACACTACCCATAGACACAAGCAAACCAATAAAGCCAATAAAACCACCTTTGGATGTTAGTTGGAAACTAAGCGATTATCTACCCTATATTATTGGTGCGCTCCTATTGCTATTGCTTGCCATAGCCGCTTGGTGGCTTTACAAGAAGTATAAAAATAAAGATACAAAACCCGCCCAACCATTAGTACCAAAAGAATTGGCGCACGTGTGGGCAATGAAAGAATTACAACGCTTAGAACAAGAAAAACTTTGGCAAAAAGAAGAACCCAAAGTTTATTACACAAAGCTTACCGATATCATGCGTTTGTATTTAGAATATCGCTTCGATGTGTTTGCAATGGAAAGCACAACAGATGAAATTCAAAGAATGATTTTTCGCGATGATGTACCCGAAGATGTGCAACAAAAATTTTTGGATGTATTAAAACTTGCCGACTTGGTGAAGTTTGCAAAAATGACTCCATTGCCCGAAGAACATCAGCGATGCCTTACCAATGCACGCGACTTTGTAAAAGCAACCATACCAAAGGCAGAAAATGTTTCCAATAACCATAAAAGCAACCAACCATGAACAAGCTGCTTTTAGACATTTCATTACTGAAAAATTGGTTTGCAATCGAAAGCTACCGCGGCTTAACCTTTGCCGACAAATGGGTATTGTGGATAATACCGATTGCATTGATTTTAGGCATAACTTGGTGGTGGTTTCGCAGAAAAAAACAATATCCAACACTTACTCTTTCATCGCTTAAAAGCATAGAAAACTTTAAAAACCCCGACAAAGGAAAACTAAAAAACATATTGCCATTTTTGCGAATGGCAGCATTGGTATTGTTTTTGGTAGCAATGGCGCGCCCACAAACTTCATTCAACGAACAAAAGGTAACCACCGATGGTATTGACATTGTGCTATCTATTGACGTTTCAACATCCATGCTGGCGCAAGACTTTAAACCCAATCGCATGGAAGCCGCAAAAAAAGAAGCCATTGATTTTGTAGAAGCACGCAAAGCCGATAGAATTGGTTTAGTAGTTTTTGCGGGCGAAAGTTTTACGCAATGCCCTGTAACTATTGACCACGCCATCGTAAAAAATCAATTAAAAGCTGTAAAAGATGGCGTGTTGGAAGACGGCACCGCTATTGGCATGGGCTTGGCAACAGCAGTGCAGCGGCTGCGCGAAAGCAAAGCCAAAAGCAAAGTGGTAATTTTGATGACAGACGGAGTAAACAACCGAGGTTTGGTAGATCCTATTACGGCTACCGATATTGCACTACAATTTGGCGTGCGGGTTTACACAATTGGCATTGGCACCAATGGGCAAGCCTACACCCCAATTGGTATGGATCCCGGTGGTAAGATAGTTTTCGACTATGCCGAAGTGCAGATTGACGAAAAGTTGCTTAAAGAGGTTTCTAAAAAAACAGGCGGGCAATACTTACGTGCTAACAACAATGCCAAACTAAAAGACATCTATTCACAAATTGACAAACTGGAAAAAACCAAAATAGAAGTAAGTGCCTACCAACACAAAACCGAGAAGTTTCACGCTTTTGCACTGTTGGGTGCTTTACTTTTAGTAGCTGAATTTTTGTTGCGCTTTGTTTCACTTCGTTCAATTCCGTAAAACCAATTTTAACCACATAGTTACATAGTTGTGATAACGAAAAAGTATTTGGATGAACTCACTTATGAGATTATTGGTGCTTCAATTGAGGTTCAAAAGATTATGGACAGAGGTTTGTTAGAGAGCGTTTATCATCAGTGTCTAAAAGAAGAGTTAAATCATAGGAAAATAAATTTTCAAACAGAGATAAAAGTACCTGTATTGTACAAGGATAAAGAGTTGGATATAGATTTTAGATGTGATTTTTTTATAGAAAAATGTATTGTGGTTGAATTGAAGTCGGTACAAGAGCTAACGAGTGTATTTGAAGCGCAGCTTCTCACCTATATGAAACTATTGAAGTCACCCAAAGGAATTCTAATCAATTTTAATTGTTCCAATATATTTTACGAAGGGCAAAAAACTCTTGTAAATGAGTATTTTACCTCTTTACCTCAAAGTAATTAAACTATGTTTCTATGTGGTTAAATAAAGTAGAGTCTAAATTTTAGAAGATGTTCAGATTTGAAAATCCCACCTTATTGTATCTTTTGCTTATGCTGATTCCATTTGCAATTGCATTTCTATTTTTCTTGAAATGGCGAAAAAACAAGCTTGCGGCATTTGGCGAAAAAACTTTGATTGCAATGCTTGCACCGCAAGCTTCCACATCAAAACACATACTCAAATTTACCTTATGGAGTTTAGCTTATGTGTTTGTAATACTCGGCTTAGCCAACCCACAAATTGGCAGCAAAATGGAAAAAGTAAAGCGCAGTGGCATTGATGTGATGATTGCGCTGGATGTATCTAAAAGCATGTTGGCTGAAGATATAAAACCCAACCGTTTGCTACGTGCAAAAAACTTCATCAACACATTTATTGAGCAATTGAATAACGACCGATTAGGCATCATAATCTTTGCTGGCCATGCCTACTTACAAATGCCCTTAACCGTAGATTATTCGGCTGCCAAACTATTTCTAAACACCGTAAACACCGACCTTGTACCCACTCAAGGCACAGCCATTGCTGAGGCTGCCGAACTTTCGCGCCAAAGTTTTGTAAAAGGCGACACCAAACACAAAGCTTTAATAATAATCACCGATGGCGAAGACAACGAAGGTGGCGCAGAAGAAGCCATTGAAGCAGCGGCTAAAGAAGGCGTAAAAACTTTCATTGTTGGCTTAGGCACCGAAAAAGGAGCCCCCATTCCCGATGCTCGGGGCGACTACAAAAGAGATAGCGATCGCAATATTGTACTTTCAAAAGCAAACTTTGAAATGATGAAATCATTGGCATCAAAAGGCAATGGCAAAGCCTTTCTTGCAGGCAATGGCAACGAAGCCATCAATGAAATTTTTAAAGAATTGGGGCGCATCAACACAAAAGATTTTGAAGAATATGTATTCACCGATTTCAACGACCAGTTTCAATGGTGCTTGGCAATTGCTGCACTATTGCTTTTTGCCGAATATTTGATTAGCGAACGAAAATGGAAATGGAGTATCAATTTATGACAGTTCAACAAAACAGCACCATAACCCAAACAACTGTAATCAAGTTTATTGTAACATGTTTCACTTTGGGCTGCCTAAGCCTAACAACTCTTTGGGCCCAATCGGAAAACGCACTTACCCGTAGTGGCAACAAAGACTTCAAAAAAGGTAATTACTCCGATGCAGAAGTAAACTATCGCAAGGCATTGGAAAAGAAAAACAATATGCCCGAAGCCACCTTCAATTTAGGCGATGCCGTGTATCAACAAAAACGTTTTGACGAAGCAGCCAAGCAATTTCAACTAAGTGCGCAAACCAGCACCGACCCAATAGTAAAAGCCAAAGCCTATCACAACTTGGGCAACACACACATGGCAGAACAAAAGTATGAAGATGCCATAAAAGCCTACAAACAATCGTTGAAAGCAAACCCAAAAGACACCGACACCAAGTACAACTTGGCTTACGCAAACTCTATGTTGCAACAGCAGCAGCAACAACAAAACGAAAAAGATAAAAATAAAGACAACAAGAATAACAAAGACGATAAACAGCAGCAGAACAAACCGCAAGACGATAAAAACAAAGACCAACAACAAAACGATAATAAAGACCAGCAAGCAAAAGGCGATGAAAAAGACAAAGATCAACAACAAAAACAGCAAGATCAGCAACCCAAGTTAAGCAAAGAAGAAGCCGAAAAGTTATTGCAGGCATTGCAAAACGAAGAGCAAAAAGCAAATCAAAAAATGCAAAAAGCAAATGCCAAACCTGTAGATGGAAAGGTAGAAAAAGACTGGTAAACCTGTATTTTACTGTTGCACCTTCACAACCCTAAAACCTCCAAAATCCTGCGATTTATTTGCTTTAGTCTCAAAAATCTTCAACCCACTTGCCTTAGTGAATTTGTAATTGGCATGGCGATGAATGTGCCCTGCAAACCACCCATCAATTAGTTTTCTGTATGGCTTTATTACACGCGCCAGTTGAGTTTTTTCTTTTGCCGTAAAAGCATAGTGAAACCCAACAATACTTGCAATGGGAGGATGATGCGAAATCAACACCACCCGCTCATTCAATTGTTTCGCAGTTGCTAAAGCATTCTTCAAAAATTCAAAAGTTCCTCCAGCTCCTTCCATAAGCTGTGCTTCAGGACCAATTCCTGGCTCATCTTTGCGCACATGATAGCGCGGATTAAAATCAAGAAAAATAAAACTGAATCCTTTGTGTGAATAGTGGAAATTTTGCAGGTATGCAAAAGTGCTACTCTCCGCATTCCACCAAGCATTATTGCGCAAAGAACTACGCAGTGTAAATCCCCCATTCAGCCCGGCAAAAGTGCCCTCAAACACCTCATTCATCAAACTATCGCCACAAGCAGTTTTGGCCTCATCGCCAAACCTATTGTAAGACCAGGCATCATGATTGCCCATTAGTGGAAAATACGGCACATTCAAAGAATCCATCAGCTTTTTGAAATGCAAAAACTCCGACTTTTCTCCACTATCCGTTAAATCGCCCGATACAATTACAAAATCAATCCCATCGGCTTTGGTTAAAGCATTGATGTGCTGCACACTGTTTGCTAAGCGCGCAGCCGGATAGCCCCATTCATTGCCTTTGAGCGTATCAAAAAAACCAGATGTGCCATAATCCCTATTTACTGCACCTTCACCAATATGCGTATCGGTAATGTGTATAAATGAAAAAGATTTTGTGGCTTTCTTTTTTCCGATAGTAAGCTGATGAACTTTTGGCAACTGCGCAATTGCCATGCCGGTAACAAACACTATCAAAATCGTTGTAGTTGCTTTCATAAAAACAAGAATAGAACAATACATTTTCACCTTAAAACTTTGGCAAAAGTATCTACTGGCAACTTTTGCTTTTGGGCACACTCCTATTGCGGTTTATCACAGCAAAAACAGCAACTTGCGAAGCTGTAAAATGTTCATAACTACCCCTCTTTTCCACATCAAAACTGCTCTCATTTTAACTACATTCGCACGGTTAAAATTTTATGGAAGACAATACAAGAATAATTCCGATTAACATCGAGGATGAAATGAAAACAGCCTACATTGACTATTCAATGTCGGTAATTGTAAGCCGCGCCATTCCCGATGTGCGCGATGGATTGAAGCCGGTACACCGCAGGGTGCTTTACGGCATGAACGACCTTGGGCTATCGCCCGGCAAGCCCTATAAAAAAAGCGCCCGTATTGTTGGGGAAGTTTTAGGTAAATATCACCCGCATGGCGATGGCTCGGTTTACGATGCCATGGTGCGTATGGCGCAAGATTGGAGCCTGCGCTACCCATTGGTTGATGGGCAAGGAAACTTCGGCTCTATAGATAACGACCCACCGGCAGCCATGCGTTACACCGAAGCCCGCTTCCGCAAAATAGCTGAAGAAATTATCAAAGATATTGACAAAGATACAGTGGACATGAAACTGAACTTTGACGATAGCCTTGAAGAGCCAACGGTGTTGCCTTCGCGCATTCCCAATTTATTGGTAAATGGTGCATCTGGTATTGCAGTAGGTATGGCAACCAATATGCTTCCGCACAACCTAAGCGAGGTAATTGATGGTATAGTAAAATACATTGACAATAGAGATATTTCGGTTGAAGAACTCATCCAAGTAGTAAAAGCACCCGACTTTCCTACCGGAGGTACTATTTATGGTTACGATGGCGTTCGCCAAGGCTTATTAACCGGACGCGGCAGAGTAATTTTGCGTGGCAAAGCCGAAATTGAGGTGCAGCCAAATGGCAGAGAACAAATTGTGATTACCGAAATACCTTATCAAGTTGTAAAATCTCACCTGCACACCAAAATTGAAGAACTGGCAGTTGAAAAGAAAATTGAAGGCATTTCAGAAACTCGCGATGAAAGCGACAGAAACGGTATCCGCTTGGTAATAGAACTGAAAAAAGATGCTATTGCAAATGTGGTATTGAATCAACTGTACTCTCAAACCGAGCTACAAACATCTTTTGGCGTAAACAACATTGCACTGGTAAACGGTCGCCCAATGTTGTTGAACGTAAGAGATATGATTCATCACTTTGTGGAATTCCGCCACGAAGTTTTGGTGCGCAGAACCAAATTCGATTTAAAAGAAGCCGAAAAACGCGCACACATTTTACAAGGCTTATTGATAGCCTTAGACCATTTAGATGAAGTAATTAAACTTATACGCGCATCAGTTACCGTAGGCGAAGCCATGGAAGGCTTGATGAGCAACTTCGGCTTATCCGAAATTCAATCGAAAGCCATTTTGGATTTGCGCTTGCAAAAACTTACCGGTTTAGAGCGCGATAAAATACGCGAAGAATACGATGAATTGATGAAGCACATCAACTACCTAAATCGTATTTTAAACGAAGAGCCTTTGCGTTACGAAATTATTAAAACCGAAATGCTCGAAGTAAAAGAGAAATACGGTGACGAACGCAGATCGCGCATAGAATATGCTGCTGGCGACTTTAATATGGAAGACCTAATTGCCGATGAAGAAGTAGTAGTAACTATTTCGCATTTAGGTTACATCAAGCGCACACCTTTGGCCGATTTTCGTTCGCAAAACCGTGGAGGACGCGGCAGCAAAGGCGGCTCTACTCGCAACGAAGATTTTATCGAGCACCTCTTTATGGCTACCAACCACAACTACCTGCTGTTCTTTACACAAAGTGGCAGATGTTTTTGGTTGAAAGTATATGAAATACCAGAAGGCGAAAAAACATCTATGGGGCGCGCTATTCAAAACCTGATGAACATACCTAAAGAAGATAAAATTCAAGTTATTCTTCCGGTTAAAAACCTCAAAGTAGATGAATATCTCGACAACAATTTCCTTACCTTCTGCACCAAAAACGGAACCATTAAAAAAACAACACTTCGCGCCTATTCCAACGTTCGCCAAGGCGGTGTAAACGCTATAGAAATTCGCGAAGGCGATGAACTGGTACAAGTAGCAATGACCACCGGAAAATCGGAAATTGTAATTGCCACAAAAAATGGCCGTGCAATTCGTTTCAACGAATCTAAAGTGCGCGCCATGGGCAGAACAGCCACCGGAGTGCGCGGTGTAGATATGGAAGATCCAAACGATGAAGTGGTAGGAATGATTACCGTGAACACCGAAAACAAATTGGAAACAGTTTTGGTACTTTCTGAAACCGGCTACGGAAAACGCTCTTACTTAGACGACCCCGAAACTGGCGAAGCAGAATACCGTGTTACTAACCGTGGCGGAAAAGGCGTAAAAACCCTTAACATCACCGAAAAAACCGGCAAATTGGTATCAATACTAAATGTAACCGATGATGACCACATTATGATCATCAATAAAAGTGGCATCGCCATTCGCACAGAGGTTGACCAACTGCGCGTAATGGGAAGGGCAACACAAGGCGTGCGCATTATTAAATTAGGCGAAAAAGATACCATTGCAGCTATTGCCAAAATAGCCAACGGCAAAATAATTGCTCAAATGCAAGAAGAAAAAGACCGCCTGGAGCAAGATGTAAACGCAGCCAACGCTGCCGCTGCCGAAGGCAATGTAGATGAAGCCGCAGAAAACGACTCAACAGAAAACGCACCAGAAACAACTGAATAACATTAGCAATCTCACAACAAGGGCAAAAAGGAGCAATCAACTTTTTGCCCTTTTCTTTTTTTTAAGAAGTACAATCAAACCATTTCAAAAAACTTTAGTCTTTTAGCACCGAAAACAAAATATACATGAACAAACTTTCACTTATCGGGCTTGGAATTTTTGCAACAGTTTCAGCCTTTAGCCAAAGCAGCAACGTAACAGCCGCTTGGAATTATATGAATTACTATAACAATGGCGATGGCGCACAAAATCTTGAAAAAGCGAAAGAAGCCATTGACCAAGCAGCAGTACACGAAAAAACTTCCATTGAACCCAAAACATGGTTCTATCGCGGGCAGGTTTACCAATTAATATTCTCGGATTCAACTTTGCGTCCACAACACGATATTGCACATGGCGAAGCCGTAAAAAGCTACAAAAAAGTGTATGAAATGAATGACCCCAAATTCAAACAATGGAAAGATTTCACAAAGTATCTTACTGCCTTGGGACCCAATTCATTTAACTCGGCAATTGGTGCATACGAAACCAAACAGTACGGACAAGCATACACATATTTCTACTCAATTTACGACATCAATACCATGCTGGAAGGCAAGGGCGAAAAACCAAACATAGAATTGGACAAAGCCTTAGGCAATGCAGCTTTGAGTGCCGAAAATGCCGGCAAAACAGACGATGCAGTTAAAGCATACAAACTACTTTCAGAAAAATACCCTGACGTAAAGTATGATTTATTGCTATCGCGCTTGCAAAAAAAAGCTGGCGATAATGCTGGTGCAATGGCAACCTTAGATGCCGCAATTGCTCGCTACCCGCAAAACATAGATTTAGTAATAGACAAATTGAATTTTTTTATTGCCGAAGATAAACACGAACAAGCAATGGATATGTTGAATAAAGCTATTGCTTTAGACCCCAACAACGACCAATTGTATTATGCCCTGGGAACAGCCTACGAAAAATTGGGCAAAGGCGAAGAAGCAAAAGCTGCCTATGAAAAATCGGTTTCGTTGAACCCAAAAAACTTTGGCGCAACCTACAACTTAGGCGCTTACTATTTTAACCAAGCCGGAGCTTTAAACGAAGCCATGAACAAACTTGGCTACAGCAAACCCGACCAAGCTAAATTTGAAGAATTGAAAAAGAAACGTGCCGAAATTTTTAGATCAGCAAAACCATACTTCTTAGCAGCAAAAGAATTGCAACCCGATGACTCTGCTACCATAAAAGCATTGAAGCAAATTGAACTGTATTCGGCAGAGTAAGTTCAGAAATCAAACACATTAGTTGGGCTGTCTCAAAATTGAATAATGAATCTTTTTGAGACAGCCCATTTTTTTTCAGAAGTAAAAAAACGGAAACACTCTTTACTCAATATCCGGTAACAAACAAATATTATCAACACCTTTAAAACCCTTTACACATCAATGTTCCACGACAAAATGGAACTTTCAAATTGTGGAAAGAACTGTTTAGAAACAAGTTATTAAATTTCTATCGGTCATTATTTTTTATCTTCATCGCAAGCATGCTAATTCGCACCCCCTTCAAAAAATTTCAGAATTCATAATAATGGCAGAACCTCAAGATATATTAAAGAAAACCCGCGACTCTATACTACGCTCAAAATCGCTAATGGGAGATGTGCAGAATGTGATGGACTACGGCAAATTGCCGCCACAAGCGGTAGATTTGGAAGAAGCAGTTTTGGGCGCTGTGATGATTGAAAAAGATGCCATCAACGAGATAAGCGATTTGCTGCGCGAAGAAAGTTTTTATGTGGATAAGCATCAGCGCATTTGGCGCGCCATTCGCAACTTAGACCAAACTCAACGCCCAATTGATTTGCTTACAGTTACCGAGCAACTAAAAAAACAAGGCGATTTAGAACATGCCGGTGGTCCATTTTACATTGCACAACTCACAAACAAAGTTGCCTCGGCTGCAAACGTTAAGTATCACGCACACATCATTGCCGAAAAACTCATTCAAAGGCAATTGATTTCTACTTCTACCGAAGTAATAAAAGATGCTTATGCAGATACAACAGACGTGTTTGAGTTATTGGATAAAGCAGAGAAAAACCTTTTTGCCATTGCCGAAAACAGTTTAAAACGTAACTCCGATAACATTTCGGATATTTTGACAAACGAAATGAAAGAGTTGGACATTCGCATGCACAACAGCGAAGACCACTTAAATGGCGTACCCTCAGGTTTTATTGATTTAGATAAAGTAACCGGAGGTTGGCAAAAAAGCGACTTTATTATTATTGCCGCGCGCCCCGCCATGGGTAAAACCGCATTTACCTTGGCTCTGGCACGCAATGCAGCAGTAGATCACAAAAAAGCTGTTGCCATATTTTCGTTAGAGATGAGTAGCGCGCAATTGGTACAACGTTTGGTTTCTATGGAAACACACATACCGGCCGATAAAATTCGCAGAGGAAGTTTAGAAGAATACGAATACCAAATCCTCACATCAAAAATTGATGGGTTGCGGGCTGCCCCCATTTTTATTGACGACACTCCGGCAATAAACGTGTTTGAATTGCGCAGTAAATGCCGCAGATTGAAACAGCAGCACAATATCGAAATGATAATGATTGACTACCTGCAACTAATGAGCGGCACAGCAGAAGGCAAAGGTGGTAGCGGCAATCGCGAGCAAGAGATAAGTCAAATTTCGCGATCGCTGAAAGGACTTGCAAAAGAGTTGAACATTCCGGTGATAGCACTTTCGCAATTGTCGCGCGCACCCGAAAAAAGAGGTGGCCCTCCAAAGCCTGTACTTTCCGACTTGCGCGAATCGGGTGCGATAGAGCAGGATGCCGATATTGTAATGTTTCTGTATCGCCCCGAATACTACAAAATACCTCAGTTTGAAGATGGCACACCTACCGATGGAGTAGCCGAAGTAATGATTTCGAAACATAGAAACGGTGCAGTGGCCGATGTGCGCACACGCTTTGTAGGCAAGTATGCCAAGTTTGAAAACCTCAATTCGTTTAGTGCTGCTGATGAATATGACAATATGCGCAGCATGCAGGTGAAAAAGAATTATGTGGATATGCCTTCAAAAATGAATAACGAAACAGATGACGAAGTGGAGTTTAAGCGCAAGCATAAACCCGAAGATTTTGATGATAATAATACTCCGCCTTGGTAAAAAGGAGAAAGATTCGCTACTATAAAAAATGCGCTCGATCAAAAATACATATCACGCAATTGGTGTAATGAGCGGTAGTTCATTGGATGGGTTAGACATTGCATGGTGTAAAATAGAAACACAAAACAATAAATGGACACATGAGATAATTGATGC
>CAZYXR010000031.1:0-8504 GCA_964650845.1 uncultured Chitinophagaceae bacterium | reverse complement strand
CGCCCGAGTGGAAAAATAGCTTGCGCCATGCCACAAAACTTTCGGGCATGGAGTTGTGGCAGTTACATTCATCATTCGGAAAATTTATTGGCGAGCGTGTTCGTCAATTCATAACTCAAAAAAATATCCTGCAATCAATTGACTGCATTGCTTCGCACGGGCACACAGTTTTTCATTTTCCCGAAAAAGGATTTACAACACAAATAGGTGATGGCGCAGCCATTGCTGCAACAACGGGTATTGCTACTGTTTGCGATTTGCGAAGTGCCGATGTGGCGCATGGAGGAACAGGCACACCCATTGTGCCTATTGCCGATAAACTGCTGTTTGGCGACTATAACTTTTGCTTGAACCTTGGGGGCATTGCCAATATCTCTGCTAAAAACGAAAGTACCATTCTTGCTTTTGATGTGTGTCCATGCAATCAATTACTTGATTTTTTCGCCCAACAACTCAATAAAGATTTTGATAAAAATGGTGCGCTTGCAGCCGAAGGCAATATTGATGAAAGCCAATTGCAAAAACTACTTCAAAATCCCTTCCATCAATTGCGGTTTCCAAAATCATTAGACAACAGCTTTAGCCAAATTCACGCACTGCCGATTTTAGAAAATGCTGGAGAGCAAATTCAAGACAAGCTGCGCACAGCAGTAGAATACATTGCATTGCAAATTGCCACTGACGTAAAAACTGTTGCGGAACAGATAAATGCAAATTTGAAACACTCAAAGCTATTGATAACAGGAGGCGGAACCTTCAATAAATTTTTAATAGAGCGACTGCAAGCAAATACCGAAATAGAGTTAGCGATACCAGACAACAACACCATTCAATACAAAGAAGCACTGGCAATGGCATTGATTGGCGTGTTGCGTTTAAGAGGCGAAACCAATGTGCTAAGCTCGGTTACCAACGCAAAAACAGACAGCGTAAATGGCGCAGTATATTTGCCCTAAAACTTATGCTACTTACCTTCCAACGCACCAATATCTGGCACACTACTGCGAGCGCGATCGAACAAATCTACACTGTTAGCAGAGGGCACACTACCTAAAATACCGACATCTATCAATGGAGAACCAAGGCTATCGCTGGGAGTAAAATCTTCTTTGCCTACATCTTTGAATTTGGGTTGATCGTTAAATTTACAATCAATAAACTTTGATGCATACTTAGTGGCGCTATCTTGTTTAAACTTCAGCAGACAATGGTCGAAACGGATAGCATCGGCATCATCAGTAAATCTAAACTCGTTATCTAAAGAACCCCACACAACCGTATTGGCAATTTGTGTATTCAGTACACCCGCATAAAGCCCATTATCTTCTATGGCAACAATTTTATCTGCAATCAACAATGCTTCTTGCTTATGCTGCAAATACTTACCACCGGTATTGTAAATGGTGCAGTGGTTAAGGTTGTAAACACCGCCAAGCGCAAGCGCAGCAACATTGCTACCGGTTGTATGAAACAAACAGTTTACGGCATTCACCTCGGCATTCAATGCAAACAAGGCTGTATTTTGAGCATTCTTTACAATACATTGTGTAAGATTAAGTTTTGAAGCAGTAGCGGAAGAATAGTTTTTTAATAATGAATTAGGAAACACCATTTGCTGAAAAGCAAGATTGAAAATATACTCATCGGCAATACCAAAAAAAGTTTCGTTTACCACCACACGCTGCAAATTTAGTTGTGCAATAAGCGAAGTATTACGACCATAAATAATGCCCCACCACTGCGCAGGTTTATCGCGATAAAAACTTTCTAAGCGCAAACCGCGAAACACAATAGAGTCGCTCCATGAATTGGCTTGTGCATTCAATGTGCCGTAAACAAACAACCCTGAGTTATTGCCTGCAAAAATTTTACAGCCGCTTTGTATATTCAAAGTTGCACCTTCATCTACCCCTACACCCGGAAAACTGCTTGCAAGAATAATATGCGGCTTATCGTTTGTCCAAGTTACGGTTTGCCCTGTTGCATAAATTTCGCCTTTGTGATAATACGCATCTTGCCCCCACACTTCCAACACCACATTTTGCGCCACTCCATTGGTTACAAACTCAATTGCATCAGCTATAACAAATGGATTATTGGGATTTTGCGGATTCTTTACAGTTACTTCAACAAACACATAAATACTGTCTTTGGCAGGAATTTCAACATCGCTGAATTGTTTACCCACAACACCATCTACGTTCATTCTAAAAGGCGCATCGGTTTGCAAATCGAGCAAACGAATGGACGAAATTTTTACAGCCTTACTTTCTTTATTGTAGATTTTAAAAAAGCGTGTAGTGGATGCAAGTTGTGTAAAAACAGTATCGAATGAAAGCGTATCGGTAGAAAACTCTAATGCGCCATTATCTCTAAAACTTTCTTTTCGGCAGCTTTGGGTAAGCATTGCCGAAACCGCCAAAATCAATATCGCGAAACTCAAAAAAAACTTTTTACTAATACTCATGCGCTGCGAATAACGAAAAAGTTAGCGATGTAGTGTGTAAGCGCACCACATTTTCGATTCAAAACAATATCAGAGCAAAAAAAAGTTACAACTCGCTTTTCTGACAATTCTCTGACAATTGATTGTAAATGAGAGCACACATTTGCTGCGCAAAAAAATTCAAACCAAAAAAATGAATAAAGTTATACTTACAATTTCGCTGTTTTCAGCACTATTTGCAAGCGCGCAAACCACAGTTGTCGACACTGTTTACATTGGCGCACAATACAAAGATGCTACTTACTATCAATTGTCTTCGGGCAATAAAACATCGGTATTAAATACCGATTGGCATTTGGCATTTTCGGTGCAGCCGGTTCAGTTTCCACTAAACACTTTACAATCTGTTACCATCCGCCTTAACGAAGGTGCTGGGGGAATTTCTCTTCACCAAAAATCGCTCAACGACACTGCTTTTTTTACTGGCGACACCATTGGTTTTTCAACCTTCGACCGCTTGTATGATACCGATAACAACTTAGATACTGGTGCATTTAATCGTGGCTTAAACATTTCGCAATTCGATTACGGCTGGGGAGTTTACAATGAAACAACCAAGAACATTCCGGGTAGAAATGTTTTTTACCTGCAATTGAGTAGCGGTATCAAAAAGTTCAGAGTAGTAGAATTGACTTTTGATACCCTTTGGCAAGTTCAATATGCCAATTTAGATAACAGCAACCTGCAAAACATCACCATTTCTAAAAAACAATTTACCGGCAAATTGTTTGCCTACTTAAATGTAGAAACAAACCTTGTAAGCGACCGCGAACCACTTGCCAATTCATGGGATTTGCTTTTTCATAAATATTTTGCGCGAGATGTTGCCGGCTTAGATGGCTATCCATCAACCGGTGTGTGGAACAACAAAGGTGTAGAAGTAGCAGAAGCTCGCCAAACAGATGTAGGTACGGCTACTTACAACAACTTTACTTTCACAAAAAGCATGAATACAATTGGTCGCGATTGGAAAGAGTATGTAGCCCCGGTGTGGGAAATAGAAGATTCGCTGTTGTACTTTGCAAAAACTAAAAACGGAGCGATATATAAATTGCGCTTAACTGAATTTGGTGGTGGAAGCAACGGTATGTTTGTATTTGAAAAATCGCAAGTATTTGGCAGCACAAGCATTGATGCCGTTAGCACAATAAGAATGAAATGCTATCCAAATCCGGCAAGCAACTTCATAAGCGTGGTAACAGATGGAATAGAAAGCGATGCAAAAATTTCGATTAGCGATTTATCGGGGCGCAACTTCATTCAACAAGCATTACCAAGCGGATTCGCTACTACAAATGTGGATGTGCAAGATTTACATTCGGGCATTTACTTATTGGTAGTTGAAACCAACGGCATCAGAAAAACCGAGCGAGTTGTTATAAGCCGATAACAAAATAGTATTCAATACATTTTGCATACTACCTCAGCAAAAAACACTGATGTAGTGAAGTAAAAACTTTACAACAAGTTTGTAGCACCGTATAAAAAAGCGCATCGTGATGATGCGCTTTTTTACTTTTGCGCAAATAAGAATTGAATGGTGCAATCATTTTTATCCTTACAAAATCTCCAAAAACAATACGGCAATTACATTGCCACCAACAATGTAAGTTTGGATGTTCCAAAAGGCTGCATATTTGGGTTGCTTGGACCCAATGGTGCCGGAAAAACAACGCTTATAAGAATGATAACTCGAATCATTTTTCCAGATAGCGGCAACATTCTTTTTAATGGCACACCACTTACCGACACACACACCGAGCGCATTGGCTACATGCCCGAAGAGCGTGGCTTGTATAAAAAAATGAAGGTTGGCGAGCATCTTGTATATCTCGGTAGATTGAAAGGATTATCGAAAGCAGCAACCATTCAGCGCATGAAAAAATGGTTGCAAAAATTTGAAATAGAAAACTGGGAAAACAAGCGCATCGAAGAACTTTCGAAAGGAATGAGCCAGAAAGTTCAATTTATTGGAACAATAATACACGAGCCCGATTTATTGATATTGGATGAGCCTTTCAGCGGTTTAGACCCCATTAACTCCCAGTTGATAGAAAAAGAAATTCGCAACCTGAAAAACGAAGGCAAAACCATACTTTTCTCTACTCATCGCATGGAGCAAGTAGAAGATATTTGCGATACAATTGTGCTAATCAACAAGGGGCAAAATATTTTGTGCGGGGGTGTGCAGGAGTTAAAGCAACAATTCAAACAGCAAAAAATGTTGGTGCGGTTTAATGGCATTCTACCCGAAAACTTCAACAACCATTTTGAAGTATTAGAGCAACATGAAAATGAAGTTGTGGTAAAAAACAAACACGCCACCAACAATGAGTTATTGAAATATCTAATCGAAAACCAAGTAAGCATAGTTGCTTTTAAAGAATTGTTGCCGTCTATAAATGAAATTTTCATCACCTGCGTTCAAGAAAAGCAAGCATGAGAAAAGTTTTAATCATCATTCAGCGCGAATATCTAACACGGGTAAAACGTGTCAGTTTTATTGTTACTACGTTGCTTGCACCAATCGGCTTTATTGTTTTTATGCTGGCAACGGTGCTTGTAACAACCTTGAGTTCCGATGAAAAAAGAATTGCAGTAATTGACGAAAGTGGCGTGTTTAAAGAAACTCGATTTCCGGATGCCGACAACAAATCACTTTACTTCAGTTACCCCGAATCGAATTTCGACACACTTTTTAGCCGCCTGAATGCCGAAGGCGCAGAAGCGCAATACGATGCTATTTTGCTTATTCCAAGGTTTTGATGTATTGAATCCGAATCGTGTGGGCATTCAACTTTTTACTGCCGACCGACCAGGGTTGAGCATGAAACAATTTCTTTCAAAAACCATCAACGATTTAATACGAAAGAAAAAACTGGAGGTATCGGCAATTGATGCTGAGGTTATCAATAACCTCAATGAAGATGTGCGCATCAACTACACTTCGGGGCTTGGAAATGAAAAAGCCGGATTTACCGAAGTGGCGGCAATACTTGGTTACTTAATTGGGTTTATTATTTACATAGCATTGTTTGTATATGGCACTATGACTATGAAAGGCGTGATGGAAGAAAAAACCAATCGCATTGTAGAAGTATTGGTGAGCAGCGTAAAGCCTTTTCAACTTATGCTTGGCAAAATAATTGGTATTGGTGCTGTTGGGCTTACTCAGTTTGTATTGTGGGTGGTGCTCATTTTTTTATCGAACCTGCTATTGGGCGTAGTGCTTGGCATAACTATCGGCAACAATATGCAGCCGCCTTCGGGTATGGGTATGCAAGGCGAGGTGGATTTAGATGATGTGCAAATGATAGTGAATCACCTTTCTGAAATACAATTTCTGCCGCTTATTCTTTGTTTCTTGTTTTTCTTTATTGGTGGCTTTTTGCTCTACGGGGCTTTGTTTGCAGCAGTTGGCGCAGCTACCAGCGATGATGGCGATATGCAATCACTTACATTTCCAATATCGTTGCCCATTATTATTTCGGCCTTGATACTTACAAATGTAATTGGCAATCCGGGCGGTAAGTTAGCGCTGTGGGCATCACTTATTCCGTTTTCATCGCCATTGATAATGCCTGCATTGATGCCATTTGACCCACCAATATGGCAACTGATTCTATCGGGTGTTTTTTTGATTTGCGGATTCCTGTTTACTACATGGATTGCAGCAAGAATTTACCGCACAGGAATATTGATGTATGGCAAAAAAGTAACTTTAAAAGAATTAGGCAAATGGCTTTTTAAAAGCACTTGATGTTAAGTCAGTATAATAAACTGATTTGCCTTTTCGCTGCGGATGAAATTAAGAATTTCGGTAGTAAGCGGCTTAGATGCAAAACCTCTCACCTCAGTATATGTTTTCGACTTTTGAATATCAATAGGATTAAGCGAAGAAGTTAGAATAAACACTTTACACTTTGCTTTCACTTCATCGCTAAACAACTTGAATTGATCCATAAACTCCCAACCATCCATATCGGGCATATTGATATCTAAAAAAATAAAGTCTGGAACACCCGGAGGGTTGGTTTCTTGCAGCGACTTCAATTCCTCCAGTGCTTCGCGAGCATCAACATAGCTCGAAATTTTGGTGGCAAATTTTTCAAACTCTATTATTTTTTCGTTCAAAAAATTGAATGCTCTGTCGTCATCAATTAATAATATATGATAGTTCTTTTCCATTTTTTCGTAAGCTGTTCTATGCCTTTTTTAAATAAAGCGTAAATCGCGCACCCTCGTTTAGCACACTCTCCACCTCTATTTTTCCGTCCATCAATTCCAACTGTTTTTTGGCTAAATGCAAACCTATTCCTTTTCCTTCAATATGTGTATGGAACTTGCGATAAAGACCAAACAGTTTATTATGATGGCGTTCTAAATCAATACCTATACCGTTATCGGCAAAAGAAAGTTTCAAAGCATCGGCACTTTCTTCGGCACTAATTTTTATCTCAAGTTGCCGCTCTACATTTCTGAACTTCAATGCATTATGCAGTAACTGAAAAACAACATTTTCTAAATAGCTTCTTACACCAAAAATTTGTAGCTGATTTGTTACATCTACATGTATTACTACTTTGTGTTGCTCCATGGCAGGTTGCAAACTATCAATAGACGCATTGACTACGTCCAAAACATTCAGCCATTCGGCTTCTACTTTTTTTGAATCGCCAACGGCAATTATTTCAGTAAGATCTCTGAGCGTTTCATCCAAAAGTTGTGCTTCTTTCTCAACTTCATCTATAAGTTGATTTCGAAGCAAATCATTTACAGCAGGATTCTTGAATACACTTGATACAGTAGAAAGTTTTGACGAATGCGAGCGCAACCTATGCGAAATCACAAAAGCAAAATCTTCAAGTTCTTTGTTTTGTTTAAGAACATTCTCCAGCAATTTAGCTTTCTCTTGTTCAGCAAGTCTAAGGTTGGTTACATCAATGCAAATACCTACAATTCGTACAGGAAAACCCTTAGTATCGAGCGATAAAAACGTGCTGGTAGCAATGTAGCAGATAGCATTGTCTGATGGGCGGATAATTCTAAATTCAAAGTGTTTTACAGGCTCTTCTACATCCAAGAAAGCTAACTTACTACCAATGCGCATGGCATCTTCCGGATGAATCAGCTTGTGCCAATTAGCACTGATTTTGCCAAAAGAATCGCGATTGGTAACACCAAAAATTTCATACATCAAATCATCCCACATGATGTTGCCTGTTATTCCGCTCCACTCCCACACACCCATGCTGGCGGCTTTAGTTGCCAGCGAAAGCCTATCGGTACTTTCATTAAGCCGCTTATTTATTTCAATAAACTCTAAATCGCTAAGGCGATGCGAATGCTGTATCAACTCGCGGTCGCGATCAAATTTACTGTAGGCTTCATTTACAGTTTCAATAAAAGACTGTATTTCTTCGCTCTGTTTGCTTTCGGCCGATAGCGCAACAAGTTGTTGTTCCAATAATGGGTGTATCTTTTTCAATCTACCGGAATCATTTTTATGGTTATGATGCTGTATAAATATTTCGTGCTTTACTATTTAATATCAGGTTTTCTCTCTCTACTTTTTTTGTGTTGCTTGAAGCAAATATGCTTTAATAAAATCATCTAAATCGCCATCGAGCACGGGCTGAATATTGGATGTTTCAAAATTACTTCTATTGTCCTTTATTAACTTGTATGGATGCAACACGTAATTGCGAATCTGCGAACCCCATTCAATTTTCAGCTTTGTACCTTCAACCTTGTCGCGCTCTTCATTTCGTTTTTGCACCTCCATTTCATAAAGTTTACTTTTCAGCATTTGCAAAGCACGATCTCGGTTATCGTGTTGCGAGCGGGTAACCTGGCAGCTTACCACAATACCGGTAGGCAAATGTCGCACACGTACAGCCGTTTCTACTTTGTTTACATTTTGCCCTCCGGCTCCACTTGCCCTAAAAGTATCCCATTCCAATTCAGAGGCGGGTACATTAATCTCGATAGTATCATC
>CAZYXR010000030.1:26491-35052 GCA_964650845.1 uncultured Chitinophagaceae bacterium | reverse complement strand
GATTGGAAAGTCTATGATTTAGATAACAATAAGTACAGAGTGATTCCCAAAATATATATTGTAAAAGATGCAGATGAAACGCTATGGAAATTAGAGTTTATTGATTTTTACAACGATGCCGGCATCAAAGGATTTCCAAAGTTTCGGTATCAAAGATTGTGAGCGTATGAGTGTAAAAAAGAACATTCTTTTGGTAGAAGATGAAGCATCAATAGCGTATGCACTCAAGCTTAACCTTGAGGCTGAAGGTTATGCTGTTTCTGTTTCTGAGTCGGGTACAGAAGCGCAGCAAATGTTAACCGAAAACTACTTCGATTTGTTGCTGTTGGATGTAATGCTGCCCGATAAAAATGGTTATGAATTGTGTGTTGATTTTAGAGAACACGACAGGCTTACACCTATTATTTTTCTTTCAGCCCTTAGCGATAGCGATTCGCGATTGAATGGATTGCGAATTGGTGCAGATGATTTTATTAGCAAGCCTTTCAACCTTAGCGAATTGCTGCTTAAAATTGAAAGATTACTTTTCAAGTCCAACCCGCGATCTGATAACAATGTGGTAACTTTTGGCAACAACTGGATTGATTTTACAACCCTTGAGGCGAAAAGTTCGCAGGGGCACAAAATCAGCATGAGTAAAATGGAATTTGAGTTGGCTCAATTGCTGATTAGTAACGAAAATAAAGCTCTAAGCCGCGATTACATTTATGGAAAAATATGGGGCTATGATGACGACAGTCTTCCAAGCTCGCGCACTTTAGACAATTTCATAGTTTTTCTTAGAAAGTATTTTGAAGAAAACCCTTCGCAGCCCAAACACTTTTTATCGGTGCGCGGTGTGGGCTACAAATTCAAACTTTAGTAAAAAGCCAATTTGCAAAAGGTAAAATAATATCTTCGCACAACGTATGCGTTTAGGTGTGTTGTCTCTATTTTTCTTGTGCAGTATTATTGTTTGATGTGATACTTTTTGGCAAAAAAATTGGACGAATGACAATGTCGAAATTCGAGAGTGGCGATACGGTTCATTATGTATTGCAAGGTCGCTCGAAAGCAAAAATTTTGTGGATGGAATATGATGATGTGTCACGCTATGAAGTGAAGTACAAGGGCGGTAAAATGCTTTATTGCAAGTATAAAGAAGATATGAATGGTAAGTTGAAATACTTTACCGAAATTATCTATAATGGGACTGAGTATGTTGCTACCACTAAATCGGTTACCAAAAAAATTGTTCCCGAAGCGTATCCTTCGCTTTTGTCGCTGTATTATAAAGAGCCGGTTGGGGTTTCTAAAATTTATTTTGAAGCGCAGATGATGACAACGCCATTAGTAACAACTAAGCCGGGGCAGTATGTATTTAAAAATAATGAAGGGCACAACAACACATACATCTACCAAAACGGTGCTTTGCAAGAGTTGGTTTTTGAAACTGCACTTGCTACCGTGCGTATGAAAAGGGCCGAATGAACCCAGTTTGTTTTACCACACTAATTTCATCAATACTGCATAGTGATCTGATAAATCTTCGTGGTTTTTGTGGTATCGCTCTTTGTAAATTTTTACTACTCTTTCAATATACTTAGGTTCTACACCATTGCCTTTGTACAAAATGTGATCAACGGTATTGCGCTTGTTGGGGTTGCGGTCTTTATACAAGTCGTTTAGCTTATGGTCGGATGTAAATTGTTGCTCGCCCGAAAACACCCCGCTTGTAGATTCAAAGTCGCGAAGTAATTTTGGGTACAGTAAAGTATCATTGTCGCGCACATTAAAATCGCCACCGGCAATTTGCGGAATGCCTTCTTTTCTGAATTGTTTCATCAATGCGGCTGCCTGCTCAATTTGTTTCTTTTTTAACTCTTTACCTCCTCCTGCTTGCATGTGAGTGCCTGCAATTTGAAAAGTTTGTTTGCCATCGTTTACTTCTACTAAAATTACGCCTTTGCGTGCGCGGCAATCTGGTGTTCCGTAGCAGTCGTTGTATTTTATCTTTTCTAAAAATTTAAAAGGATAGCGGCTCATTATCAAAACGCCACTTCCTTTTTTATACCCTTTGGGGCGAAGGTTTCCGGGACCAATCATATAAGGCAATTCGTGTTTAAGGGCATTGGTGAGCAAATGCCTCGCTTTAGCATCAAACATTTCTTGAAATATTACAATATCAACGCTGTCGGCAAGAATGTGCTTTGGAATTAAGCGAGCGCGTTTTACTGGATGATGTTGTAAATGCGGAAAAATGCGTGGTAACATTTTTACATTGTAGCTGAGTATTCGCAGCGTGTCCGATTGCAGCTTTACACTTGTGTAGTGAGGTTGCGATGCAAGCGAAAAAAGAAATGAGGTACAGAAAAAGAATAATGACAACTTTAGTTTCATGCTCCGAAAGTATAATTCTGTAAGATTAGCTGGAGGATATTTGCCGCGCGGAACGAAAAGCGTTATCGTTTCTGTTACAAACGGAAAATAAAAGCGCTTAACGCACAAGCGATGATGCGCCCAAATATTTTTTATCGGGGTAGTAGATGAACAAGCAAGTGCCATCTTTTATGGTTTCAATAATAGGCGCAGCCAGTTCGGTTGGCACACTCGGGCAGCCCAGGCTCCTGCCCAATCTACCATGTTGTGTAATGAAGTTTTCGCTTACGTAATCGGCTCCGTGCATCACAATGGCTCTTTCCATTGCATTGTTGTTGAAGCCGCGTTCCACACCTTCTAACTTCAACGAAAAACCATGCTTGCCTTGGTAAACACTTTGTGTAACATAAAAGCCCAAGCTGCTTTTGTAGCTCGAAGGCTCGTTAGAAAAATTGCGAGCAAATTCCTCTCCGGTGTTTCGACCATGAGCCACCAGCGAATTGAATAGCAACTTCCCTGCTTCCAAATCTATAATGTATAAACGTTTTGCATTGGCCGATTGAGAAAAATCGCAGATAGTTAAAATGTTGTTTTGTATTTTATCGTTTGCTGCCAACTTTTGCCAGCCGCTCAATGCGTACTTGAACACGCTTTCTGATAAGCCAATTTTTGAAAGTTGCAGGTCGGCAAAAATTGAATTGAGCTTACCAATGGGCAACCTTTTACTTCCCTCTTTTGATGAACGATTGCCAAAAGAAGTAAGCACGAAGAATGAAAAGGCAACAGCAATAACTCTTGAAAACATATAATAAAAGTAGTGCAAATTTCTCTGAACTTCTTTACGAAACTGTTGTAGTAAAGTTTTTTGTGATAAAAATTATCTTCTCATGCCCGGTAGTGCCCTGCCTGCCGATCCCATTTTTTGAACAGTTTTCATCATTTTTTTCATCTCTTCAAACTGTTTTAAAAACTGGTTTACTTGCTGAATGGTATTGCCGCTTCCTTTTGCTAAACGTTGTCTTCTGGTTCCATTCAATAAATCGGGGTTGGCGCGCTCGGCAGGAGTCATTGATTGAATAATGGCTTCAATTTTTTTAAAGCTATCATCGTTAATGTCAATGTCTTTTACGGCTTTTCCAATACCCGGAATCATACCAAGCAACTCTTTCATGTTGCCCATTTTTTTGATTTGCCCAAGCTGGTACAAAAAGTCGTTGAAGTCAAATTTATCCTTGCGAATTTTAGCTTCTAACTCTTTTGCTTTCTTCTCGTCATATTGTTCTTGAGCGCGTTCTACAAACGAAACAATGTCGCCCATACCCAAAATTCTTTGCGCCATACGCTCGGGGTGAAACACATCTAATGTGTCCACCTTTTCGCCAGTGCTAACGAACTTAATGGGCTTGCCCACAGTGTAGGTAATAGTAATGGCTGCTCCACCTCTTGTGTCGCCATCCAATTTGGTAAGCACCACACCGTCAAAATTCAATTTGTCGTTGAAGGCTTTGGCAGTGTTTACGGCATCTTGCCCTGTCATACTATCCACCACAAAAAGAATTTCATCGGGTTTGGTAGCAGCTTTTACGGCAGCAATTTCCTTCATCATTTCTTCATCCACAGCCAAGCGGCCAGTAGTATCAATGATTACCAAATCCAAGCCCTGGCTTTTTGCATGTGCAATACCATTCAATGCAATTTGAACGGGGCCTTTGCTTTCTTTTTCGTGATATACCGGAATGCCAATTTTTTCTCCCAGCACAATCAACTGGTCTATAGCCGCTGGGCGATACACATCGCCAGCCACCATCAGCGGGCGTTTGAATTTTTTGGTTTTTAACCAGTGTGCAAGTTTGTGCGTAAAGGTAGTTTTACCTGAACCTTGCAAGCCTGCAATAAGCACTGCTGGGTTTCCTTTAAGGTTAAAATCGGCAGCATTGCCGCCCATGAGCGATGTAAGTTCATCGCTCATTATTTTTACCATCAATTGCCCCGGGCTTACCGCGGTAAGCACATTTTGCCCAAGTGCAGCTTCTTTTACTTTATCGGTAAATTCTTTTGCTATTTTATAGTTCACATCGGCATCTACCATTGCTCTGCGGATTTCTTTAACCGTTTCTGCAATGTTTATCTCGGTAATTTTGCCTTGTCCTTTTAGCGTTTTAAATGCGCCTTCTAACCGTTCCTGTAAACTTTCAAACATATTACTTTGCTTATTTTCGGGCTGCAAAAGAAAGAAAAGAAGGGGGTTTTGAAAATGCTTAACGTTTAATTGTGAGAATGGCATTGACATAAAGTGGGAAATTGTCTGCTGCCGATATTATCTGCCCGTGGTTCTGAATTAAATTTAGATTTTTGCCGCCTTGAAATTTTTAGCAGCAATAAAGAGTTGATATGACTTCCAATGAGATAAGAAAAGCCTTTCTAGATTTTTTTGAAAGCAAAGGCCATAAAATTGTACCCAGCGCACCAATTGTGGTGAAGAATGACCCCACTCTTATGTTTATTAATAGTGGTATGGCTCCATTTAAGAATATTTTTTTGGGCAACGAACCAATTAAATATCCGCGCATTGCCGATACGCAAAAATGCTTGCGCGTAAGCGGAAAACACAATGATTTGGAAGAAGTGGGTGTAGATACCTATCACCACACCATGTTTGAAATGCTTGGCAACTGGAGCTTTGGCGATTATTTTAAAAAGGAAGCCATTGAATGGAGTTGGGAATTGCTTACAACGGTTTATGGTTTACCTAAAAATCGTTTGTACGTTACTGTGTTTGAAGGCGATGCAAAAGAAAATCTCGCATTTGATGCAGAAGCCTACAATGAATGGAAAAAACATATTGACGAAAACAGAATTCTTAAAGGCAACAAGAAAGATAACTTTTGGGAAATGGGCGATACCGGCCCTTGCGGTCCTTGCTCTGAAATTCATATTGATTTGCGCAGCGATGATGAATGCAATGCAATTGACGGAAAGGCATTGGTAAATGCAGGGCATCCGCAGGTGATAGAAGTGTGGAACAATGTATTCATGGAGTTTGAACGCAAAGCCGATGGCTCGCTGGTGAAACTTGCAAAGCAACATGTGGATACCGGCATGGGATTTGAGCGATTGTGCGTAGCAGTACAAGGCAAAAAAAGCAATTACGATACCGATATTTTTCAGCCCATTATTCAACAGTTGGCTGCAAAGAGTGGTACTACTTACAAGTTCACTGCGCCTGAACTTTCTGCTGATGGAAAAGTGATTGGCACATTAACCGAAGACCAAAAGAAAGACATTGCATTGCGCGTGGTTGCCGACCACATTCGCACCATTGCATTTACCATTGCCGATGGGCAATTGCCCAGCAATAACGGAGCTGGTTATGTTATCAGACGAATACTGCGTAGAGCGGTGCGTTATGGTTATTCCTACTTAGGCTTAGAGCAACCTTTTATGAATGAGTTGGTGCCGTTGTTGGCAGAGCAATTCGCAAATGTTTTTCCTGAACTAAAGGCGCAACAAGGGTTTGTGATAAATGTGATTAAAGAAGAAGAAACAGCTTTTTTAAGAACACTTGCAAATGGTATTAAACGAATTGACGCATTGAGTGGAATAGATGGCAAAACAGCATTTGAGTTGTTCGATACATTTGGCTTTCCACTCGATTTAACAAAGCTTATTGCAGCCGAAAAAGGCTGGACAGTAGATGAGGCAGGCTTCAACACAGAAATGGCAGCACAAAAGCAAAGAGGCAAAGCCGATGCTACTAAAGAGCAAAGCGACTGGACGCTTGTAGGCGAAGACGGTAAAAGCGATTTTATTGGCTACGATTTTACCGAAGCGCAAGTAAATGTGGTAAAGTATCGCAGCGTGAAACAAAAGGACAAAGAGTTGTTTCAATTGGTATTGGATAAAACCCCTTTTTATGCCGAAAGTGGCGGGCAGGTTGGCGATACAGGCTACATAGATTTTGGTGGTGAAAAAATAGAAGTGCTCGATACCAAAAAGGAGAACGATTTGATTGTGCATTGGGTAAAGAAATTACCATCTAAACCAGAGTTGGCAGCACAGGCAAAAGTGAATGAAGTAAAACGAAACGACACGAAGAAAAACCATTCGGCAACACATTTGTTGCAGTCGGCTTTGCGCGAAGTGCTGGGCACGCATGTACAACAAAAAGGCTCGTTGGTAAATGCAGATTATTTGCGTTTCGATTTTTCTCATTTCAGTAAAATGACGGATGAAGAAATTGCACGAGTAGAACAAATTGTGAATGAGAAAATAATGCAAAATATAGCGTTGGATGAAAGACGCAATGTGCCGATTGCCGATGCCGAAAAATTAGGAGCAACTATGTTGTTTGGCGAAAAGTATGGCGAGTTTGTTCGTGTAATTACTTTCGATGAAAAGTTTAGCCGCGAGTTGTGTGGCGGCACACACGTAGGTTCTACAGGTGAAATCGGCTTGTTTAAAATTACATCGGAAGGCTCGGTTGCTGCCGGAGTGCGCAGAATAGAAGCTGTAACCGGAAAAAAAGCAATTCAGTTAGCCAACGATGCTATTAGCAAGTTGGCGGCTGTTACAATCGCTTTGAACAATTCTAAGGATGTATTGAAGAGCATAGAGAGTTTGAAAACTGAGAATGACGAATTGAAAAAACAATTGCAGCAATTTGAAGATCGCGCAATTGCCGAGCTTAAAAAATCAACTTTAGCAGATATTGAAAAAGTTGGCAATGTGCAGTTTTATGCCTCGGCAGGTGTAGGTGTGAATTCGGTAGATGCTTTGCGAAAATTGGGCATCCAGCTTGCCAACGATTTAAACGAGAATTTTGTGTTGCTGCTTTCAACCGATATAAATGGTAAGCGACCTGTGCATTTGCGCATTGCCCCATCGTTGGGTATAAACGGCAATCAATTACTAAAAGAGTTGTCGCCAAACATTAAAGGTGGAGGCCCTGCAGATTTTGTGCAGGCGAGCGCAGGCAGTTTACCAGAGGTGGAAGATTTGGTTTTGAAGTTGAGAGCGAAATTTCAATAAAGAGTATGTGCCCAAAATTGCTATTGTCGGTTTGTTATTTATGTGAATAGTATGCACCAAAAGCCACTTTTTCCGAATTGTGTTTTTGTAACCGGTATTGGTACCGATATTGGCAAAACTGTTGTGGCAACCATTCTTTGTAAAGCACTAAATGCAGATTATTGGAAACCCGTTCAGGCAGGCAATCTTGAACAATCGGACAGTGTTTTTGTAAGCAGTTTTGGAGTTCAAGTTCATGCTGAAGCATACAAGTTTTTTACGCCAGCTTCGCCTCATCATGCAGCCGCATTAGAAGGTAAGAGTGTTTCGCTGCAACAAATTTCTTTGCCATATACCCCGAATCGATTGGTGATAGAAGGTGCCGGAGGGGTGATGGTGCCATTGAATGAACAAGAGGTGATTTTAGATTTGATAGTTTGTTTAAAAACTCCGGCAATTGTAGTTTCAAAAAACTATTTGGGAAGCATCAATCACACAATCTTGAGTTGCGAAATGCTACATGCGGCAGGTGTGGAAATTGCGGGCATAGTTTTTAATGGTGTTTCAACTCCTTCGTCAGAAGAGTGGATTCTTAATTTTACCGATTTGAATTTGTTAGGAAATATTGCGGAGGCGAATGAAATTTCAAAAGAGTTTATAGATGCACAGGCATTAAAAATGCGCGAACAAATTAGCTTGCACTACACTATTTGAAACGAGTTTGGTATAAACAGAAAACCAAAAAGTGATTTTTACTGTCTTGAATAAGCTAAGTTTGATGTGCATTTAAACCAATGATTCGCAAAGTTTTTCTTTTTTTTTATTGTTCGTTTTTTGTGCTGCTAAGGGCGCAAGAGGTAAGTATTGTTCCCAATCAATGCATCGTTCAGTTACACGAAAATTCTATTGATGAATTTATTCAAAGTGGCGATGGTATAGAATTAAAGGAAGTGCTTTCGAAAAGGATGAAAATCTTTTTGATAGCAAAGAAAGCAGGCAGTTTTGCACCAGAAGAATTGAACCGACTTGGCGATAGCAAAACCGTAAAAGCCATTCAGTATAACCACATTGTAGAACGAAGAAGTTTGGTGCCCGATGATCCGTATTTTGCGCAGCAATGGAATATGCTAAACACAGGGCAATTAAATGGTAAACCCGGTACAGATATTAAAGCCACCGAGGCTTGGGCAATCAAT
>CAZYXR010000030.1:0-26481 GCA_964650845.1 uncultured Chitinophagaceae bacterium | reverse complement strand
CCTCTTACTAAAAATGGCGACACTATTGTGGTTGCAGTGGTAGATGAGTATTTTGATTTGCTGCACGAAGACCTGAACTTTTTTGCCAATTACAATGAAATTCCAGGCAATGGAATTGATGATGATGGCAATGGTTTTATAGATGATTTTCAAGGGTGGAATGCCTATAATAATACAGGCAATGTTTATGGAAGTGGGGGTGTAAATCATTCTACACTTATTTCGGGCATTGTGGGAGCCAAAGGCAACAACACAAAAGGTGTTGTCGGAGTGGTGTGGGGTGTAAAGGTGCTGCCGGTGGGTGCTTCATCTACCAACGAAGCTGTGGTGATAAAGGGCTACGATTATGTGATTGAAATGCGTAAGTTGTACAATGAAACTGCGGGAGTCAAGGGCGCTTTTATTGTAGCCGCCAACTCATCGTTTGGTGTAAACAACGGTCAGCCGCAGAATTATCCAATTTGGTGTGCTTTGTATGATACAATGGGTAGTTTGGGTATATTAAATGCAACAGCAACTACCAATGCTAATTTCGATGTGGATGCTGTGGGCGATATTCCTACTACTTGCCCAAGCAAATGGATGATTGCGGTGAGCGGCACAATTGCAAACGATAATCGTTATGGTGGATATGGGCTTAAAAGCATTGATGTGGCTGCACCTGCCGGAAGTATAATTTCAGCGGCTGTTGCCAATAATTACACTTCGTCATCGGGTACTTCGTTTGCTTGCCCGCATGTGGCTGGCGCAATTGCTGCTATGTATGCCGAAGCTTGTCCTGAATTCATAAATAATTACGAATCTTATCCTGATTCGTTGGCATTGATGATGAAAAAGTGGCTATTGAATTCGGTAATAAAAACCGAGCCGCTTAACAATAAAGTTTCGAGTGATGGACGGTTGAATTTACATGCAGCGGTATTAAGTACACACAATTACAATTGCAATAATTGTGGTACAGAGCTACAGGCGAGCTACACAGATGTTTTGTGTAAAAACGATAGCAATGGTGTTGCATCATTAACTCTTGCAAATAGTGTTTCTTTTTTGTGGAATGACAGTAGCGTGAATGCGCTGCGCAACAATTTGGCCGATGGTTTATACACCGTTACTGTTACAGATAGTGCTAACTGCGAGCAACAAGTTGTTATTATTATTCGTGAACCAGATACATTGCGCATCAATAGTGTAAATGTGGTTGCGCCTAATGGCAACAACCCCGGAAACATTATTGTAAACGCTTATTGCGGTGGCGACTCGCTTTGGTATTCGTTAGATGGAGTAGCTTGGCAACTCAATAATATTTTTTCGATAAGTAGTTTTGGTTCGTTTACTGTTTATGTAAAAAACGAAACGAGCTGCGAACTATCGCAACCGGTTGTGGTAAGCAGTATTGATGATATAGATTTTAATGATTTAAGTTTTAAAATTTACCCAAACCCGGTAGCAGATGTTTTGAATATTGAAGTGCAAAGTATTATACATCAAAACGTAAAGTTTGAAGTTGTTGATGTAGCCGGCAGAACTGTTGTTGGTTCTGTAATTGAAGCGCAACAAGGCTTTCAAAAGGTTGAAGTTGATGTTTCGTTGCTTTCGGCTGGCATGTATTTTTTGCAAATAGAAGGTGGTAAACAGCAGAGGTTTTTTAAACAGCAATAGACTATCCCACAAATCTTCTAATCAAAGCTAATGGGTCGCCAAGTTTTATTCTTGCGGTAAAACTGATGCGTTGAAAAAATCTTTTGAAGCCGAATAGTTCTTGATTGTCGCGAATGTTTTTGGTGGTGGCAAACGGAATGTGAAGTTCTAATACATCTTTTAAACCAACCGAAACGCCTAACTCTGCAGCAAATTCAAATTTATTTTGTTCGTTATAAATAACTGCGGTTGAAGCCCAAGGATAAATGGGAATTGGAATTGGCAGTTGCGATGAAAAGTTTGCCGACATTAAAAAATTGCGTGTAGCACCAAAGGTAGTAAGCGATCGAAATGCACCTTGAGAAGGAGTTACACTGCGGCTGATGTATTGGTCGTTTCCATTGCGATTCATAAATGTTTCATCAAACATATAGTCTCTTTGCAGCCAGTAAATGCTGTTTGGCAAGGTGTTCATACTTAAATACAACCGACCCAAAGGTGCCGAAATATCATTTGCTGCTTTAAAGTAAAGTGGGTTGCCTCCTGCAAATACACGAATGTCGAAACCCTTGTTTTTCTTTTTGTAACTAATGCGAAAATTTGCCTCGGCTCGCATTTGTAAAAAGTAGTCGCTTTGCTGAAAGCTTACTTGCACATCCAAGGGGTGTAGTGTTGTTTTTCGTTCAAAGCGGTATGCCGCTTCATTTACGTAGTAGTGTTGTGTTTTACTGATAGTTGATTTGCCTTGTTTGTATTCATAATCTAACCAGATGTTGGTGCTGCGCAACTTTATAAAATGTGTGTTTGGGCTGCGTGCATGTTTCTTTTTAATCTCGATAGAAACCGTTGGTTCAATTTTGTTGAACTGCATTGGTTTGGGATCCAACCAATAGCTATATCGCTTACCGTTAATGCCAAATGCGAGATGTTGTATTCCACCTTCTTCGGGATAAAAATTGTAACTCATTCTGAATCCACCCACAATAGTTTTTCCTTTTATGCTATATGCGGGTGCAATTAGATATTTGAATTTTTGTGCAGGCAACAATGGGCTGTAAAATGCCAAGCCTGCAAAAAACTTGTCGTAATGGTTCGCGCCTATCCACGGGGCAAAACATATCTGCGTGCGTTCGGGGTTTTCAATACTGGTAATGAATTGTAAACGCAATGGCGCTGAGCGTTTTGCCGCTTTTTTGTAATAGTAAAAATTGTTTTTTCTATTGATGTCGGGTGAGGACCACGAGGTGTCGTTTACGATTTTTCCTTTTAAAATTGCACTTGGTAGAACAGGAATGAAGTTGTAGTTTTTCTTGTATGTAATACTTGTTATGCTATCGTTTTCAACTGTTGCTTTTTTGATTTTTACATCTATTTTTTTTGTGGTGTTCAATAGGCTATCGAACCACCAGCTCAAATTTTCGCCACTGGTATTTTCAAACACGGTTCTAAAATCGGAAGGTTGCGGATGCTTAAACTTCCATTCGTTAAAGTAAGTGTGCATGCAACTGTCGTAGCGGCTTTCGCCTAAATAATTTTTTAGATAATCTAAGAGCAAAGCTGTTTTTAGATATACAATTATACCCATGTTGTCGTTAGTAAATTCTTCGGCACGCAGGGTTGCTTTTTGGTCGCGGTTTTCGCGCGCTTGAATGAGGTAGATAAGATAATTCATATCGGAGGCTTTCCATTTTTTCATATCCAACAATTTACCTAAGCCTGAATTGAATATGCCGCCAAGCAGTTTCGAGTTGGGATATTTTTTCGACATGTAGGCGCGTTCGTAATAGCTGTTTACGCCTTCATCCATCCATGGGTTTATTCTTTCATTACTGGCCAATATTCCATAAAACCAATTGTGGCCCACTTCGTGCGTAATTACTTCATCAAGCGATTCTTTGTTTCTGGTTTTGCCAATTACGGTAATGGTTGGATACTCCATACCGCCACCGGCTTCCAGCGCGCCTTCAACTGCGCTTACCACATTGTAGGGATATTCGCCAACTTTTTCGCTGTAATGCAAAATGGCATCTTTTAGGTAATCGGTAGAATTGCGCCACAGCACTTTGCTTGATGGCGTAAACATGGTGGTGCAAAGTACCTTGCGTTGGCTTTTGGGCAGTTGCACTGTGTCGCGTCTTATCAAATAACGTTTATCTGCAAACCACGCAAAGTCGTGTATCTTATCTTGTTTAAATTCTATGGTTTTTTTTTCGGCTGACGACTCAGGGAATTTATCAAATGTTGATCTTCTTCTTTTGGTTTTTTTGAGCGTTGTATCGTTTACATGTTCAGCAATCAATGAATCCATCCAAAGGTGTTCTTCAGTAGTTTGCAATTCGCCTGTTGCGCCTACAATGTAATTTTTTGGTAAAGTGATGCGCACTTCAAATGAGCCGAATTCGCTGTAAAACTCACCTTGGTCGAGATACGAAAGTGGATGCCATCCATCTTTGTCGAACACAGCAGGTTTGGGATACCACTGCGATATTTGATACGACTGCCCTTCGTGCCCAAGGCGCGAAAATGTTTTAGGTACGCGCACCATAAAAGGTGTTGTAATATTGATGCTTTCGCCCGGTTTTAAAGGTTTGTTTAATGTGATTTTTGCGATGTCAATATTGGGTGTGTCCAGCTCCCACTTTACGGTTTCGGCATTTACCCTGAATGCTATTTTGCGAATAAATCCTTTGTGGTAATCTTTGCTGAATTGAAAAGATGTATTGCCATTTTCAAGCATTTGTTTGGCAAATTTTGTGTTGGTGTTTTTATAAGCATTGGGCCACAGGTGCATCCATATTTCATTCAATGTGTATGGCGAATTGTTTTTGTAATCAATAGAAACAAAACCTGTGAGTGTGTGCAGGGTGTCGTTTAGTTCTACATCAATACTATAATTTACTTCTTGTTGAAAGTATTGCGCATTTGCAGCATAGAATGTAAAGCAGAAAAGAAAGGCGAGTAGCAACTTGGTGCAACGATGAATGAAATATTTTATGTGTTGATTTTGCATTGAGTTGATGTGGTAATAATAACTGCTAAGCTATATTGTTTCTGTTCAATTTCAATTTTTGAAAGTTGTGTGTTTACTAAATGAACTAATTGATTAAGGTTTGGGTATTGATATTTTGTTGTTGAAACTCTTTGAGTTAAAACAAAAATGTGCACGATGCTTGTAATAAATCAACTGTGCAAAAACATTTTTCTGCATCTTCATCGCTTCAAAAAGTATCATGTCGCAACCGCAATTTCAGCGCACACTTACACCGCTTATGCTTTGGGGCTTGGGTGTGGGTTATGTAATTTCAGGAATGTATTTTGGGTGGAACATCGGCTTAGACAAAGGCGGCACGCTTGGCTTGGGCATTGCCACATTTTTTATTCTGATTATGTATGTTACGTTTTCGCTCAGCTATTCGGAGCTGGCTTGTGCCATACCAAAAGCCGGTGGTGCATTTGATTATGCCGAGCGCGCATTTGGCAAAGAGGTTGGATTTATAGCCGGTATGGTGCAGTGGATTGAATTTGTGTTTGCCCCGCCAGCCATTGCTTTAGGTATCGGAGCTTATTTTCATTTGTTGTTGCCCGATGTTCCGGCAATAATTTTTGCCATTATCGCATACTTTATTTTTACAGGTATCAATATTTTAGGTGTAAAGCTGAGTGCATCTTTAGAATTGATAATTACCATTATTGCTGTTGCCGAACTAACACTATTTGCAGCATTAACATTGCCACATTTTCAATTTGAGAACCTGAAGGTAAACCCTTTGCCAAATGGATTAGAAGGGGCGTTTGCTGCCATTCCGTTTGCTATTTGGTTTTTTTTGGGCATGGAAGGTTTGGCAAATGTGGCCGAAGAAACCATAGAACCGCAAAAGAATATCACCAAAGGTTTTGCGTATAGCATGGCTACATTGGGTGTGCTGGCGATAATGACTTTTTGTGCAGCGGTAGGGGTGGGCGGTTGGGAGAAGGTGGTGTACACTGCTTCTGGCGAGGTGTCTGATTCGCCTTTGCCAATGGCATTGGGGCAAATAACTGGCGAGTCGGGCGTGATGTATCACATGCTGATAAGTGTTGGTTTGTTTGGATTTGTTGCATCGTTCAATGGTTTGTTGCTTGCTGCTGGCAGGGCAACTTACGAGTTTGGTAAAAGCGGAAATTTTCCAAGAGCATTGGGTAAAATTCATCCGAAGTTTCACACGCCATATTGGGCTTTGTGGTTCAATATGCTGATAGGTGTGATTGCCTTATTTACCGGCAGAACTGGAGAGATAATTACAATTGCGGTTTTTGGTGCAGTTAGTTTGTATGCTATTTCGTGTTTGTCGCTTTTTAAACTGCGTAAAAGCGAGCCCGAATTGCATCGCCCGTTTATTGCACCTTTTTATCCATTGTTTCCGGCAATTGCTTTATTGATCTCGTTGGTGGCACTGGTGGCGCTGGCGTATTACAACCAACTGTTGGCTGGTATTTTTGTTGTAATTATTTTGGTGAGTTATGGATTACACAAAGCAACCTCTTCGCGCAAAGTAAAAGTATAGCGCCTATTGTGTTATTCAAGTTTTTGTTTTTGCGAATGACAAATGGCAGCTTTTGTGCTAAAGATTGATACTCGCAATCTCAGGTTTGTATCATTATATTCACCGCCTCAATAATATCATGCAAGCAATAATACCTGTAGCAGGAGCCGGAACACGCCTTCGTCCACTTACATACACTCAACCAAAGGTTTTGATTTCGGTTGCAGGCAAACCTATTTTATCGTTCATTATTGATAATCTAAAAGCATCGGGCATTAAGCGATTCATTTTTGTGATTGGTTATTTGGGCGAAAAAATCAAAGATTTTGTAGAGGAAAAATACCCCGATATTGATGCGGTTTTTGTAACCCAAGAAAGCCGCGAAGGTATGGGACATGCCATATACAGCGCAAGCCAGGCAATTGATGCCAATATGCCTTTGTTGATACAACTTGGCGACACTATTACCGATGCAAATTTAAAAGAGATTATTGCTTCCAATACTTCTACACTTTGTATAAAAAAAGTAGAAGACCCGCGCACTTTTGGTGTGGCCGAGTTGAATGAAGATACAACAATAAAAAATGTAGTTGAGAAGCCGTTGATTCCAAAGTCGAACATGGCTTTGGTAGGATTTTACTATATTGTAGAAACAGCAAAGTTGTTAGCTGCGTTAGCATACAATGTTGAAAATAATGTTCGCACCAACAATGAGTTTCACCTAACCGATGCGCTGCGCAAAATGATTGTAGATGGGGTGAAGTTTAATAGCTACAAAGTGGAGCAATGGTTTGATTTAGGTAAAAAAGAAATTTTGCTCGAAACCAATGCTACTTTGCTGCGCAGGCAAGCAAACGATAAGTTGATAAAGAGCGATTCTGATAACTCAATTATCATTCCTCCGGTGAGTATTGGTGAGGGAGCGAAAATTTCAAATTCGATAATAGGCCCCTTTGTTACAATTGGCGAAAATACCTCGGTGAATTATTCTATCATTCACAATTCTATTGTTGGAAGTTTTACAAAACTTGAAAACGTTACGTTGCAAAATTCTTTGATAGGCAGCGATGCGAACATTACAGGCTTTAGTCAAAGCCTGAATATAGGCGATAACACAGAGATAGATTTGCGTGGTGGCAATTAAGTATCTTGTCTCACCCTATGGAAAACTTTATGATGTTAAAAGGCTGATTACAAGAAATCAATCAATTAGTTAAACTTAATTCTTAAAGAAAGAGTTATGGCAAAAATCAATGTAACTGATACAGAAATCACGATTATTACGATTAAAGAACGAGATTACATTTCACTTACTGACATGGCAAATGCCAAAGAAAGCGAAAGCCGTGCAGCCGACATTATAAAAAATTGGATAAGAACCCGTTACACACTTGAATTTTTGGGGACTTGGGAGCAAATTAACAACCCGAATTTTAAAGTGGTGGAATTCGACCACTTTAAAACACAAGCTGGTTTACCTAGTTTTGTATTGAGTGTTTCTGAATGGATTGAAAGAACTAACGCTGTAGGAATAATTGTAAAAAAAGGCAAATACGGAGGAACGTATGCTCACAAAGACATAGCTTTTGAGTTTGGTTCGGCAATCAGCGTTCCGTTTAAGCTTTACTTGATTACAGAGTTCCAGCGACTTAAGGAGGAAGAACAAAAACAACTGGGTTGGACAGCCAAACGAGAATTGGCGAAACTTAATTACCACATTCACACTGACGCAATCAAACACAATCTAATTCCAAAAGAACTTTCGTTAGCCCAAACATCAATAATATACGCTAACGAAGCAGATGTGTTGAATGTTGCATTGTTTGGAATGACCGCAAAACAATGGCGTGAAACAAATTCAGGTCTGAAAGGAAACATCCGTGACAATGCAACAATTAATGAACTGATTTGCCTTTCAAACATGGAGAACTTAAACGCAGTTTTTATAAACGAAAAAATTCCGCAGAAAGAGCGCTTGATAAAACTCAACAAAATTGCTATTCAACAAATGAGCATATTGCAGGATGTGGACAAACGAAAATTATTGAAATAACAGAAAAAATATCTAACGCTTTTGGTAGCACATTTGCAATTAGCTCAGGCCAAGCGCACACAAAAATGCAAAAGTGTTGCCAGATTAGCTCAACAAAACAGCAAAAAATGAATAAACAAACTGCGGTCGAAAACAGCAAACAAAAGTATAACAGTGGTTTTGCATGATAAAGCGGATTCAGTGGTTGACTTACATCCTACTCTCTATCAACTTTTGTGGTACAGTGAAACTTTATTGATTTGCAATCGACTTCTTAGCCCCGCTGCAAGCCGTTTACTAAAAATGTTTCCAGCCTTGGGCTTGTAAGGCAAATAGGTTGCCTGCTTTTGTTTTTAGCATAGTGCCTTGTTCTGCTTCGGTGATGGTGCCTATTACTGTAAACGAACCTTCGCCTTCCATTTTACTTTCGTCATCGGGGTTAATGGTAAAAAGCAGTTCGTAATCTTCGCCACCGTTTAGGGCACAAGTTGTTGGTTCAAGGTTAAGGTTTACTGCCAGGTTGTATGTTTCATCGGCAATAGGTAAGTAGCCTTCTTCTACCAAGCAACCACTGTTGCTTTGTTTGCAAATGTGAAGTAAATCGCTCGCCAATCCATCGCTTACATCAATCATTGCAGTTGGTTGAATCATCAACTCTTCTAAGCGATGAACAATGTCTTTGCGCGCTTCGGGTTTTAGCTGCCGCGCTACAAGGTAATCGCTTTCAAATTCCGGCTCGGCATCGGGGTTGGCAAGCCATACCTGTTTTTCTCTTTCTAACAATTGTAAACCAAGATAAGCGGCTCCCAAATTGCCCGAAACACAAATTAAATCTCCGGGTTTGGCTCCGTTTCTGTAAACAATTTTTTCTTCTTCAGCTTCGCCAATGGCAGTAACCGAAATCACCAAACCGCTTTGCGAAGAGGTGGTGTCGCCTCCTGCTAAATCAACATCGTAAAAGTCGCAAGCTGCTTTTATGCCGGCATATAATTCTTCGATGGCTTCCACCGTAAATCGGCTTGAAAGGGCGAGCGAAACAACAATTTGCTTTGGGTTTGCATTCATGGCAAAAATGTCGGATAAATTTACAACCACACTTTTGTAGCCGAGGTGTTTTAGCGGGGTGTACATTAAATCGAAGTGAATGCCTTCGGTCAATAAATCGGTGCTCACAACGGTCATTTTTGTGCTGTTGTCAATTACGGCTGCGTCATCGCCAATGCCTTTTACGGTAGAAGTGTTTTTAAGTGGAAATGATTTTGTAATCCGCTCTATTAAACCGAATTCGCCAAGTTCGCTTATTGGTGTTGTTTTTTGCTGGTCGCTCATGCTTTTGTTTGAATGAAATGTATTTTATAAACTGAATAGAAAGACTTTGCCGCTTTCGCCACAGGCAATGCCGCTGTTTTTATTAAACAAATGAACATCATATAAATTCAAATTTGTAAACTGCTTTATCTGTTTCCATTCTTTTCCTCCGTTGTAAGTAACATACATCAAGCCATTGTCGCCTACAATGGCTCCGGTGTTTTCATCAAAAAAATTAATAGCCTCTAAATGAATTCGCTTGTTGAATCCTGAGTTTGCGCTTTGTAGTTTTTGCCACTTGTTGCCGCCATCGGTAGTCTTTAAAATCATTCCTTGCCAGCCAATCAAAAACCCTGTTTGCGCAGTTGGAAAACAAATGTCTTTGAAAAAATCTCCTTTCACATCATCATGCGCGCGCCATGTTGCTCCTGCATTGTTTGAGATATACAATACACCGTATCCGGCAACCAATACACGCAAGTCGTTTACCCATGCTGCGCATTGAAGGCTAACGTCAAATCGTTGTTCATTCCAACTTCCACCGCCATTTGTTGATTTGTAGACGGTGCCACTATTGTAGCCTGCACCGCCCGCCATTACCCCGTTTTGTGTGTTACTGAATTTAATATCATAAGTTGGCAAATATGCCGGCATGTAATAGATGCCAAAGTTTTTCGCACTGTCTTCGGTAGTGCAAAACCATGAGTCGAAACCTGTTACGTAGCCTTTTCTTTCGTCAAAAAAATGAATTGCATAAGACTGTTTTGGCATAATGGAGTCGGCATTGCTCCATGTTTTTCCGCCATCTTTTGTTTTCATCAGTACCCCAACAAAATACCTGTCGCCTCCGCAGGCGTAACCAATATTTTCGTTTAAGAAAAATACATCGTTTAACGTGTAGTTGGTTGAGGTTTGAACCTCTGTAATAGGAATTTCGATTAGTTCTTTTTTGCAGGCAGAGAATGAAAAAAACAGCATGAAGGTCAAGCAGAAAGTAATAATATTTTTTGCCCTAAAAGCATAGGTATTACGAAGAGTTTTGTATTGCTCTTTGTTTTGTAATACAAGTTTTATGCTTATTTTTTTCATTGGTGCAAAAATGCGAAATCAGTCAATCATCTTATCTAGCAAATCGCCATACAGCTTCATGATTCCTTCGCGATATGGTTGCATTTTTTGTGCAAAATCTTCGGGAAGTTTTTTGCCTTCTCGATGTTTGATGATGTCGCGCAACATTGTAAAGTAGCCTCCATATTCCTCGGTCATTTTATCCTTTTGTTTGGTGTTTAGAAATTTTTGATTGCGCGCTAATGTTGTTTTAGCGGTTTCTAAATCACCAGTCATAATAAAGTATGCGTTGTGCACCATGCGCAATAAAATATCGCCCAACAGCGATATGCCGGTGCGCTTGAATTGCAAGGCTCTTTCAATATACTCAAATGCTTTGTTGAATTCACCTTTGTTCATGTGCAATACTGCATAAGTGCGCACTACATCAAACTCTAAAGTTGAATCAATGTCGGAGTTTAGCAAATGCCTAAGGTGTGCATCCATCATTTTTTCGGCTTCGGTGTATTTGCCGTTTATGATGGCTATAACTGCAAACATTAAAGGATGAAAAAGATTGCGGGTAAGTTGTATTTCATACCGCTCAAAAGCATCGCGATAAAGCGATAATGCTTCGGTAAACTTACTGCCTTGGCAGTGGGCTTTTGCCAATTTTGTAATTACAAATACTTTGTAATTTTCGGCAAGTGTGCCACCGGCTTTTTCGTACGCATCGTTTGCGTTTTGCAGTGCTTTTACCAAAGATTTGTAATCGCCAGTATAAAAATCGTAGTAGCTGGCAAACGCAAGGTGATAATGGAATTGCGCTCGCGGATAGGGCTTGCTGCCAATCTTACTCCACCATTTTTGCATAGTGTTTAAAAATGCTGTTTCGTGCTCGTTCATTTTGCCCGATGCCGCAAAAATAAATACTCTGCTAAACTCGTACATTAGCCATATTTCGGCTTCGTCTTCTTCGGTAAATGATGGAAGTGATTTTAAATATTTCTTGGCGTATTTTTTTGTTAGCTCATCGTCATATTCCGACACCGGAAACCTGCGTACGTGATGAAAAACCTGACGATAAAATTTTGATTTCTCGATGTTGTTGCCACTCTTTTCTATGCTGCGCTCCCGTATTCTTAACTCGTGGATAAAATGATGTATTAAATCTTTTTCGAGCAAGTAGCCGAGTACTTTATCATCGGTGCCATCCGTTAAGGTGTTCAAAACCTTTTTTAATAATACAGAGTTTAGTTTATCGAAGTAGCTTTTAGAAAATGCAAAGTGTTGTTGTATCAGGTCATCGGAAATTTTACTGTCGCGCCTTACTTTGATGGTGTAATGCAACACGTCATACTCATTGCCGCGAAGGTCTATGCGCTTCAGTGTTTGAAGGTCAAGTTCTGTACAGCGTTGAAGAAAATCTTTTAAAAAACTCAATGCAAAATATTTAGTTTATCAATGAGCAATTTATGCTTTTGCAGCTTGGAGTGTGTTTAGCAATAATGAAACTACGGTCATAGGACCAACACCGCCAGGCACGGGTGTAATGGCACTACATTTTGCGGCAACTTCATCAAACTTCACATCGCCTTTTAATGAAAATCCCGATTTTTTTGTTGCATCGGGAACACGGGTGGTACCTACGTCAATTACCACTGCACCTTCTTTTACCATATCGCCAGTTAAAAATTCGGGCTTGCCCAATGCTGCAATGATGATGTCGGCACGAAGTGTTTTTTCTTTAAGGTTGTGTGTGCGGCTATGGCAAAGTGTTACAGTTGCGTTACCTGTTTTCGATTGGTTGCTTAGAAGTATGCTTGCCGGCCTGCCCACAATATTGCTTCTGCCAATTACCACTACCTCTTTACCCGAAGTATCAATACAATAATGTTCTAAAAGTTTTGTGATGCCAAGCGGAGTTGCGCTTACGTAAGTAGGTAAGCCGAGAGTCAGTTTGCCAACGTTTACCGGGTGAAATCCATCCACATCTTTTTCAGGATTTACTGCCAGTAAAATTTTGTCGGCATCAATGTGTTTGGGCAAAGGTAGTTGCACAATAAAGCCATCTACATCCTTATCTGCATTTAGCTTTTGAACCTCGTTCAGTAGGAATTCTTCCGAAACGGTTTCGTCAAAATGCAACAGCGTAGATTTGAAACCAACCTGCTCACAGGCTTTTACTTTGTGCCCAACATAAGTTAAACTGCCGCCATCATTGCCTACCAAAATTGCTGCAAGGTGCGGTTGTTTTTTACCTGCATCTACCAATTGTTTTACCGATGCCGCAATTTCTTGCTTCAGTTTGTCGGCTACGAGTTTGCCATCTATTATTTGCATAAATCAATATTTCGGCAGCGAATATGAATTGCTTACGAAAAATAGAAAAAGAAACTTTTCAATGAATGTGTATTATGGCAAAATCGAAACAGGTTGTTATCTCATCAGCATCACACTGCCTTTGCGTTTAGAAGTTTGTCCATCTACAAAGGTTACTGAAAATTCATAAACATAGTTTCCGGCAGGAGCAAGTTCGCCATTGTAGTAGCCATCCCAACCTTGGGAATGGTCGTTGGTTTCAAAAACTTTTTCGCCCCAGCGGTTGAAGATTTTTAAACTGAATAGTTTTACAGCATCCGTAAAAATTTCAAATCGGTCGTTGTTGCCATCGTTGTTAGGCGAAAATAGATTAGGAATGTAGAGTTGTTTATCTACTATCACAAAAATACTGACGGATGAAGTAGCCGTGCAGCCCGTAGCATCTTCTACCAATAAACTATACTCTATGTTTTGAATGGTAGAAGAAACTGGCGATTCGCAATTGCTGCAATTCAAATCCTTGTCGGGATGCCAATTAAATATGAAGTTTCCAACCCCGCCAACAACATGGTTGCGAATCAACACCGCATGACCGATGCGAACGGTAGTGTCTTGCAACATAGTAATGATGATTTCGTTTGGCTGAAGAATGACGGTGCTGCCTGTTGCGGTGCAGCCTAAAATATCGCTCACTGTTACTACATAGCTGCCGGCAATCAAGCTGCTGCCTGCGTTGCCAACAACGCTGTGGTTGTTCCATGAATAATTGTAGCCGCCATTGCCGCCATTTACTGTGGTTTGTATTGTTCCATCGCCCGATTGATAGCAACTTAAATCTGTGTGGGTAAGCGAAACCGTTAACAACAAAGGCTCGGGTAGATTCAATGCAATAGAATCGCGGCAACCGTTGGCATCGCTCACAGTTACAGCATAAAATCCCTGCGGAATATTTTGTGCTGCCGGGTTGTTTAAACTTGCATCGAAATTCCAGTTGTAAGTGTAAGGAGCTACGCCCCCCGATGAACTTGTTGTGATGTTACCGTTGCTTTCGCCAAAACATCTTGGTTGTGTGGAATCAACCAATGCAAACAGCAGTTTTGTTGGTTGTGCAATAGTTGCATTAGCAGTTACTGTACAGCCGATATTATCCGTAACTGTTACAGAATAATTTCCTGCAAACAGATTATTAGCAACGGCAGTTTGTTGTGGCGGAACGCTATTCCATGAATAGAAATATGGCGGAATGCTGCCTTGTGCAACAACTTCAGCACTGCCAATTGGGTTTTCAAAACAAAGCAGATTAACAATGTTTTGAGTGAGAGCAATAAGCAATGAAGGTTCTTCAATTAAAACAGTATCGGCAAGCAAACAGCCATTTACATCGCTGATATTTGCAATGTAAGTGCCTGCAACAACATTAGTTAATGCAACAGATTGTTGCACGGGGTTACTGTTCCAAACAATTGTGTATGGTGTTGTGCCTCCTGCAATTTGCAATGTTGAATTGCCATCGCTTCTGCCAAAGCAGCTTACGCTATCGTTCAAAACCTCTATGCTTGTAAGCAAAGCTGGTTCCGTAATTTGGGCATCGGCAGTGTCTGCACATCCATTTGCATCTGTAACTGTGAGTGCATAACTGTTAGGTGAAAGACTGGTGATAGATGAGCCAGCTTCATTGTTGCTCCATGTGTAAATAAAAGGCTGTGTTCCACTACTGATGTTAGATGCAATACTGCCGTTTGCTAAGCCATTACACGTAACATTGGTTGGCGTTAAAGCAATAGATGGCAACGAGTTGATGCTAACTACCACACTATCTGTTGCCATGCAGTTGTTGGCATCGGTAACTGTTATAATGTATTGAGTTGAAGTAAGTGGAGTAACAATCTGCGATGCATTTGTGTTGCCGTTGTTCCAAGCATAATTTCCTCCTCCCGTAGCATTTAACTGTGCCGATTCGTTTAAACAGATTGCTGTATCGTTTCCGGCAAATGGTTGTGGCAAGGCAAATACTTCTGTTTGTTGTGTATCGCTTGCATAGCAACCTTGTGGATCTGTAAACTCATACACAATTTCATGAATGCCTACGCCTGCGCTGTTCATGCTGAAATCGTTGTTGATGATACCCGCGCCAGAAAATGAACCACCTTGCGGAACTCCCTGCAACAAAATGCTGCCTGCGTAATTACAGTAGCTTGCATTTAAACCTGTAAATGATACCTGTGGTAATGCGTTTACAATTACATTTTGCGTATCGGCATTGGTGCAGTTGTTGGCATCGGTAAAGGTGTAAGTAATTTGATGTGCCCCAACTGCGGCAACATCTGGCGAGAATGTATTGCCCGATATACCTGCTCCATTATACATTCCTCCGGTAGGATTTTCTGTTAACGTTGCCGCACTTGCATCTACGCAATATGCCGGAGCTAATCCTGAGAAACTCACAATAGGCAAAGCATGAACTATAGTGCTTTCAGTGGTGTCCCAAGCGCAGTTGTTGAGGTCGTCAAAGTGATAAGAAATTGTGTGGCTTCCAGCACCTGCAACTGCCGGAACAAAATTATTGCCCGAAATACCATTGCCCGAAAGTATTCCTCCGCTTGGCGAAAGCGCAAGTGTTTGAGCAGGATTGTTGATGCAATATTCTGTTTGTAAATTGGCAATAGTAAGGAAGGTTTTAGGGTAAATAGTAGCAACCAATGTATCACTTGTGATGCAGTTAATTCGGTTGGTGGTGAGTACTAAATTTTGCAGCGCTGTACCTGCCGTAAAATTGTTTTCGCTATAAGTTGTAAAGCCATCGGTTGGGTTGCTAACACCCGTTGTTGGATTCCATGAATATTGATAGCCATTCACATTTACTACACCAATGGGAATAATGCCGCCCGAACAAAATGCACTGTCATTTCCTGCATTGAAATATGGAATACTATCTGTGTAAATTTCTGTAGCACTACAAACACATGGGTTTGCATCTGTTTTTATAGATGCAATTAAATTGCATCCATTGCCCGCAGTTACATTAAAGGTCGTGGTGAAATCATATTGTGTTGCAGTAGTTATAGCATCGTAAATTGTATCTGTATGCAACAGTAAATCGAATGCTGATAAAACATTGTTGCCATCAACATCTCGGTAGTATTCAATTACTAAACCTTTGCCTTGCATAACTGTTTCGCCAAAGTTGTAAATGCTGCCGTTTATCTGCAATGCTTCTGCGTTGTTTCCGGCAGGGTTTGCCACCGCATTTAAATCCGTAAATTCAAGACTGGCTTTATAAACATAAATCGGTAGTATGGTGTCGCCTGTGCGTACTTTAATGCCACAGCTTTGGCTGTTTTGAATGCATAAAAGATTTTTTGCGCTTACGGTATAGGCTTCGATGTTTTCAATACCACAAGTGAGGCTGTCGGCAATTACATCAAACAATACTGAAAACTTTATACTGTCGCCCACAGTTATATTAGATGGTAGCTGCCACGAAATGTGTTGTAAATTATTGAGCACATATTGACTAAAAGCATTTGCATTTGGCGCATTATGAATGCCCGAAAAACTGCCGTTAATAAGAGTTGAATGGCGAGGTAATACAAGTACAATTGAGTCGAGGTTGGATGTGAGGTTGGGGCCGTTGTTTTTTAATGTTACAGTAATAGGTGTAGAACTTACACAAGGCGAAATGTAGGTGCTGCTTAGCGAAATTTCTGCATCATAAGGTTTGTCGGCCCCGGTTACAGCAAGTTGCGATGAAAGAGATACTTCTTGCCCAGTGTAAAGTCCGCAAGCACTTCTGCCATTAAAATTAAAACCAATTAAACTACCCGAAGTATAGTCGCAATCTGTGCGCACTCGAAACCTTATTTTTACACTGTTTGAAGAAGGTAATAAAATCCCTTTTAGTCCATCAGTGCCAATAGTTGCATTCAATGCAGAGAGATCCCATTCGTAAGTGGTGCCAGATATAAAAACCGGATTGGGTATGGCGACAAATGCAGCATTTGTAGGGTAGCTTAGTGCTGAACTTCCGGGTGTAATTACCACACCGGGCGGAAGAATTACGCGCAGTTTTAAATTGTAAGCAGTGCCTAATTGAATGTTCACTCCTTCTACAATATATGTTGCAGTGTCGCATAAATCTACGGTGCCCGAAGGGCTTGTAATATTTGCAATTAGCGTAGGAATTTGTGGGGAAAGTGTTAGTCTGATTCTGTCGGTTGCACATGGGTAACTTGCTAAAGTTGTAGGATAGCTGCCACAATTCCAGCCTGCATGTAAAATTACCGAATCGGGTGAACAGGAAGTGTAACTTGCTTTTATCCGTAAGTTGCGAACTGCATTTGCTCCTAACGAACCTAATTGATAAATGCCATTGCCTGTTGGTGTAACTACAACATTGTTTGTAACATCAAAAACTTCCACCACCGAAACGCCCGAAACTTGTGGTGTAGCAACGAATACATTGTGTGCAGTATATGCGGTGGTGTTCGATAGCGATACATCCCATGTGGCTGTATTGTCTTGCGCTAAAACCGAAGGTAGCTGCGACTGAACAAATAAATCGGGACCTTGGTAAGTGATATAGTCGTTGGTAGTTGTGATGCTGTTGTTGGCAGTATTTGTTCCTGTAAGATTTTGGCTTTCGCCATAATACCAATCGTAAACCACATTGGATGCAACATTGGGCACAACCCTGCACGATGGAGTCAAAACTACTTCTAAAGTGCCGTAAAATCCATCGTCACTTTCTTGGAAAGTGCCTCCCGATTGCGAGAAATATTGTTGCACGGCAAACTCAAAAGTATCGGGCGAACTGTTGGCCGGTGTTAATGCCTGCCAAGGTGTTGTAGATGTTGCCTGGCTGCCCGCTGTGCGAATGTGGTTAAAGCGAGCCGAAACAAATGTATAGCCTGTAGGCGGCACTACCCGCAACATTTGCGCCCATGCCCACACGCGATGTTCGTAAGGAAACAAATTGCCGCCTGCATATTGCTGGCAGCATGGACCAATGCTCAAGTAATAATTTTGCGTAAGAGAAACATTGTTGCACGATGAAACAACATAGCTGTTGGGACCCCAATTGGTATAGTAGTAGCCGATAATAGAAAATGAACCGTCATAGTTGTTGCAAAAAAACTTTTCGGCCTGAGTGCTTGGGTTTGCAACATTTGAAGTGTAAAACTCATTTGTTACTCTACATAAAAGAATTGCTCCTCCAGTGTTTCTCGATACTCTATACCTCGGTCTGAAATTTACGACATCGCCTGTTTGAAAAGAGAAGCCCGGAGGTACACAGCCTGCAACAATTAAATCTGCTGCACTAAGGTTGAATCTAAATGTACGTGTAGAGCCCGTATTGCTTACAGTAGGTGCTGGCGATGCGCAAGTATAAGTAGTACCGCCTCGGGTAATGGTTAAAACGCCATCTACGAATGTTAGATAGTTGTTGCCATTTGTAATTGCCGATTGCGCAAACATATATTGATAGTTGCCACTAACGGTTCCACTAAAACTTGAAGTAAGTGTGTCGCCAAACATTGCCCTGTCTTTGCGAATCAAATTCAGCGAAACATTGCCCGGCTCGGGCACGCCATTATTATCGTCATCGCGCAGTCCATAATTCGTTCTTTCAATATTAAAACCCGAAATGTTCATGCCTGCACAAGCAGTAGGGCAAACCACGGTGAGTGGTTGATTGATACAAGAAACTGCATGAACGCAATTGCAGTTAGGGTCGCTGATGAAATACGATTCTACACGAACATTGCCAACCCCACCAACCCCGCCACAGCTTGCACAATTTGCGGCAATATCGAAGCGCAAGCTGCCATTGATGCGATTGAATGGTTGATTGCCCGAAAATGTGATAGTAACAGTGTTGCCCGATGGTGTTACAGATGTGGGATTCCAAACGGTAACATCGTTGTATGCAACTATGCGCGCATTACCTGCATAGCTTACACAATTTGGCATGGTAACTACAAAGCGCCATTGCCTTGTTGCTAAACTTGTATAGCCATTGATGTCGTTTGAAAAAAGTACACTGTAAGTAAGTGTTTGCCCATTTGCAATAGTAGCTGGTGAATTGTTGTCTATTAAATCGGCATACAGTTGATCGTATGCGCGTGCGTAAGTAATAGGAATGATATAGTTGTTTTGACAAATATTGCTGTAAGTGCCTTTGTAGCTCCAACCGTTATTGGTGCCTGCATGAAGGCTTGCTCCGCCACAATAATCATGGCAGCATGAATAAGTATTCCAAAGCAAGATAACAGAATCGCCACCGTTAATTGGAGGTAGTGTAACGCTTACATCTCCGCTGCGCATACCGCCAAGGCAAGCGTAGTTTGCTGTAAGCGCATTCATTGTTGCCGCAATTGCAGTTGTTGCCCCTGTGTTTATTCTGTAAGTAAAACTATTGTTATCAATTGCCGATGACATTCCTGCCGAAAAAACACTTCCCGTAGATTGAAATACATTGATTACAACATTGGTTGCTTGGCCGATACCGGTGTTTCTAATAACCAATTTTTGTTGATTGGGTTGGTTCATTCCATAACAGGCACTTTGCGACTCTACGCGCGAAACCACCAAGTTGGGTGTAAGGTTTGGAAACACAACATTGGCACTGGAGCTGGATGATTGGCATACTTGATTGTTGCAACCCCAGCCGGCATTATAACTGGTAGCCACCGAGATGCAGTTGGTAACAGTAACGTTTTCGCAAATTACTATGCTTTCGCCCGATTCGAACAAGGTGTTTCCATTGCCGATTCCGGCAAAATCTGCTCCGCCAAGGGTTACAATTTCTGTGTTTCCTTGAGTAACTCTTGTGCCTTTATCAATACTATTTATTTGAATGCCTGTGCCGTGCTGACCTGTAAAAGTAAACTGCGACAGTGTGCCTAAGCCGCCATTTGTAATAGTGATACAACGTGTGTATGTGTCGCCTACATTGCCCGAATAGCTTTGGTTGGTAACAGATGTGATAGATACGTTTGGCTGCTTGATGATGTATGTGAAAGATGTGTCGCTGTCGAATGTGCCGAAACCATTGGCAGTGTAGTTTATTGTTGCAATGTTTCGAGCCGGCATGCCCGCTGCCAAGTAATTCATTACATCGCATCCTGCACTTGCCGAAAAGCTAACATTGCAAGTAGTAAGTGTTGCTATGTCGGTAATAGAAAAAATTGGGTTGCTTAAATCGCTGATGTTTTGCTCGGTTGCACCAATAATACTTCCTGCGGCATACAACATACCCGAGGGCATATTTACCACCAACGTTACATTGGTGAGTAAATTTGGAGAAGGATTGTAAGCTTGTAAAGTAAATAGTTTTTGATCGCCACAAACTGTTAGTTCTGTTGGCACATTTGACGTAACTGCCAGCCTGTTGCCCTGCGAAAAAGCGATATTGATAAATGCTAAAAAAAAGAATGAGAGTATTATGTGCCGCATGTAAACAAAAAATGAAAATCGAATTTAATTGAATTTCAAACCTTTAAAGAGAAAGGTGAAGAAAAATTTGAATTGAACTTGCTGCAATTGTTTTTGTGATTAAAAATCAACGCACTTGTTATGATGCAATATTGTTGCAACTATCAACACACATTGAATAACCATCGGTTTTAAACAATACAAATGAATACTTTTGGTGCGTGAACAAAGGCGGAACTTTCATTTTATTAGTGTTGTTGTCTTTCTTGTTGCTGGTTCAATCATGCGATAGCAAAAGCGCATTAAAACAGCAACATTGCCAACCCACAAAAGTGTATTATCCTAAATATGCCAAGGGTTTTTGGATAGAGTATTTCAATGGCTTTAAAGTAATTCATTTGCGCGATGCCTACGACACCACAAAAGCAATTGAAGACTATGTTATTTATCCGAAAGTAAAAGGTAAGCCATCTGATTTTCCTAATGCTGTTTCAGTTGTTACACCAGTTCAAAAAAGCATTTGTTTTTCCACTACGCACATTGGCTTGTTGAATGTTCTTGGTATTACCGACTCTATTGCCGGAGTAGTAGATGAAAAAAGAATTTTTGATAAGAATGTATTGGATAATGTTGCTTCGGGTAAAGTGAAAGTGGTAGGTAATTCTGTAGGCATGAATGATGAACTTATTTTTTCGATGCAACCTTCGGTGGTTTTGGCTTATAGTTTTGATGAAGGCAACAGTAGTATTCCAAAATTGAAATCGCTTGGCTTAAGTGTAATGCTGATTAACGATTATAACGAGCGCGAGCCTTTGGCGCGAGCCGAATGGCTGAAAGTAATAGCGGCTTTGTACAATTTAGATGGTAAGGCTGATAGTATTTTGAATGTAGCAGAAGTAGAATACAATTCGTTGAAAAACCTTGCTGTATCCGCATCAAAAAAACCTTTGGTTTTTTGTAATTTGCCGTGGAACGATGTATGGTATATGCCGAGTGGCGACAGCTATTTTTCAAACTTTATTACCGATGCCGGAGGAGAGTTTTTGTGGCGCGGCAATACTTCGCAGCGTGTGTTGAATTTAGATTATGAAGTTGTTTATGCCAAAGCTGCCAAAGCCGATTTTTTGTTGAATCCCAACGAGGCAAATTCACTACAAGATGTTTCGGCACTAAGCAAGCGATTCGAAAATTTTGATGTGTACAAAAACAAAAAGATTTACAACAATAATTATAGGCAAACAGCTACGGGTGGCAACGATTTTTGGGAAAGTGGAGTGGCGCAGCCGCATCTTATACTCAAAGATTTAATAAGCATTTTTCATCCTGAATTGTTTCCTAATCATCAAAAGGTTTATTATAAACAATTGCAATAGTGTTTTTGTCTAAGCATTTTTTACTCTTTGTGGTGCTGGTGTTGTTGCTTTGTGCAGCATTCGTTGCGCAGTTGTTTTTGGGTTCGGTAGCGGTGCCTGCAACAACCGTTGTGGCAATACTTTCGGGCAATGGAAACGATGAAATTCTATCGCGCATAATTTTAGAAAATCGCTTACCCGGAGCTGTTGGTGCATTGATTGCCGGCAGCGCACTTGCATTAAGTGGTTTTATGATGCAAATATTGTTTCGCAATCCAGTTGCGGGGCCTTATGTTTTGGGGATGAGTTCGGGTGCAAATTTGGGCGTTGCATTGTTGTTGATGGGTTCGTCTTTCTTTTCGTTCGGAGGAGTTTTTTCGCGTTTTTTTTATTCCGAATGGGGTATTGCATTAGCCGCAGCAGTTGGTTCATCGGTAGTGTTTTTATTGGTGTTGGTAGCTGCAAAGCGCATTACGCAAAGTGTATCGCTATTGATAGTGGGCTTAATGTTGGGCAGTGCCATTAGTGCAGTGGTGGAATTGTTGCAAACATTTGCAGGGGAGAGTGAATTGAAACAGTTTGTGTTGTGGACATTTGCCAGTTTTCGCCATCTTACTTCGCAGCAAGTGTTAGTGATGGCACTTTGTTGTAGTGTAGGTTTTGTATTAAGCATTGCAAGGCGGAGAGAGTTTTGCTCAAACTGTTGGAGTTGATACGCGAAAGGCAAAACAAACCATCATTATAGCCACAGGTATTTTAGCCGGAACGGTAACTGCATTTTGTGGTCCCGTTGCATTTGTTGGTTTAGCTGTGCCGCATTTGTGCCGCATGATTTTTAAAACCGCCAATACAGTTACACTCACTTTTGCTTGTGTATTATTGGGTGCAGTTGTATGCGGTTTTTGCAATGTAGTAGCAAGTATGCCGGGTAGCGATTACGCGCTTCCGGTAAATGTGGTTACCTCTATTTTGGGTGCGCCATTTGTAGTGTATATCATTATTAAACAACCCAAAACTACATGATGTTGCAGTTAGAAAGTTTACAGGTGGGCTATGCTGCAAAGTCTTTACTGCATAATGCTAATGCAACAGCAGGAGAGGGGAGTTTTGTGGGTGTGCTTGGTATCAATGGAATTGGCAAAAGCACTTTGTTGAAAACAATTGCCGGATTGCTAAATGCCAAAAGCGGCAAGGTGTTGTTTGCCGATAAAGACATTCAGCAAACATCTATTGCCGAAAAGTCGGCTTTAGTAAGTGTTGCCGGCACCGAGCGGCCCGAAATTTTGTACATGACTGTTCGCGAGTTTGTTGCCTTGGGGAAGATGCGTTTTACAAATTCGTTCAATGTGTTATCGCAAGCTCATCTTGCTCATGTGGAGCATATAATGCAAGAACTGCATTTGGCTCATCTTGCTTCAAAGTACATAAGCGAAATTAGCGATGGTGAAAAGCAAAAAGCGGTTATTGCACGGGCGGTTGCGCAAGATACGCCTTTGATGATTTTAGATGAGCCAACTGCCTTTCTCGATTTTAGAAACAAACGTATTGTGTTTGAATATTTGGCATTATTAGCAAAAAGCAAACGCAAAATTATTCTCGCTTCATCGCACGATTTAGACCTGTCTTTTCAGTATTGCACCCACTGGTGGGTTATTGACGAGGAAAGAAATTTTACCGCTTGCGATAATGTGCAGCAAGCGCAAAGTATTCTTTGTTTTTGATGCCTAATTTGTTCTTCTCCAAAAAATAGCAGCGACATTTGTTGGGCGTGTTTCTGTGCCACCGCCACCGGCATTTACTGTAACCGAAACGTTGTGTGTGTGGTCTGCAATAGTGTGTGTGTGCGCGCCATCGCTTGATGTAGTAAAAGAGTGCGAATGGTTCATGCAGTTATCATTCAGCCTGCCCATAAAGTTGCCAAAGGTTTCTCTGCCATCCCAGCCTGTTCCACATTGGCTTGGGTTATCGCCTGCTGTAACGTTTTGCGCATCGCTCGATAAGTTGTCGTCATAAGGAATCCAAATGTTTCCTGCAACCGGGTTGGCACCGCTTGTAGTTCCGGTATGAGTGTGTGCGCCAGCCGAGTTGGTGTTTAATGCTCCTGCTCCTGCGGCAGTTGCAGTTGCAGTATGTGTGTGGTCGCGCAGTGCGTCTGCTTGTGTTGTGCCGGTTAATGCACCACCACTTGCCACATTGGCTGCGCCACCTTCTGCTCTTAAAAACTGCCCGTTGTTAATATCTGTTCTTACCCATGTTGTGTTTGGGTAAATTGTGTTTGGGTCGGCTGCATTGAACCATTGTGTGTAAGTGCTTCCAATTGGTGGCGTGTTGATATTCAACCATTTTGTACCATCGAAAACTTCCATAGAACTTAATGTATTGTTCCAGCGCATTGTACCCGCGGTAGAAGTGGTTGGGCGCTGTGCAGTTGTGCCTGCCGGAAATGCAATGCCGTCATTAGCAGTTGATGCGTCAATGGCAACATTAGGCGTTGTATTGTTCAGTCCAATACGATTGTTGTTTTGATATAAAACTGAATTACATAAATCGGTTGGCGAAGTAAATACCGCCAAGTATGTTCCTGAAGCAGTAGGGCAAATTGTGCCGGGGCCGGTTGCTCCAGTGTTTCCTGTAGCGCCTTGCACACCTTGAAGACCCTGTGTGCCGGTATCGCCAGTTGCGCCTGTTACTCCCTGTATGCCCTGCGCTCCGGTATCACCGGTGGGACCTTGAATGCCAGGCTGGTTGCAAAGCGAAAGCCAAGTTGCGCCATCGTAATAGAAAAAACAATTTACAGTAATGTCGAACACCAATAGCCCTGTGGCAGGCGATGCAATTGCTTGGCGTTGAGCTTGGGTAACCCTTGGTACCAAAAGTCCTTTATCTGTAGCCGATAAATCTAAAATGGAACTGCTATTTGGAGCGTTGGTGCCAATACCTACATTGTTTTGCGCATTAGCAAACATGGCTGCAAGCAATAAACAGAAGCCGATAATTTTATTCATACAAGTGTATTAAAAGCGAATGATAATGATGATTGTTGATGTCGTGAAATTCAATGCCAATATGAAAACAAAATTCCAATCAAAGGATGAACATTGATAAATTTTCGTTGCAACAAGGCATTGTAAACATTTTATTGTATTCGGTAATGGTATTGGGGTTGTGGTTTTGATATGTAGTTTTAAGCAAAGAATGTATAGTTGTAATAAATACTAACACCTCTGCAACAAGTGGTATTTCATTTAACTTCGTGCGCCAATGCACGATATAGAACCTTTCTTTAAGTGGCGCGATTTTTACATTGCTTCTAACGATAAACTGTCGCCTTTTTATCGCAGACAGTACAGCGAGTTTGAGTTTTCTCAAAGCATTTACAATCATTACATTCATCCTCAGTGGGATTTTTTTGGTTCTTCAACACTTTATTGCAAAGTGCTTTTTGCCGATTACGAATTGCGGTTTGCTGTTATTGAATTGATTGGTGAATGGAACGATGCAATACATAATGACATTATGGAGTTTAAGCGTGGGTTGATAGACTTTTTAACTGACAGAGGTATTGTAAAGTTTTTGTTGATTGGCGAAAATGTGTTGAATTTTCACGCCTCTGATGACTTGTATTACGAAGAGTGGTACGAAGACATAAAGGATGAGCGCGGATGGATAATAGGTTTGAATTTTCGCGAACACGTTATTGCCGAAATGCGCGAGGCAAAACTGCACTACTACATGGAAATTGGCGAGCATTACGATAATATTCTGTGGCGCAAACTAAAGCCCGAGCAGCTTTTGGAGGTGATAGAAAAAAGTATGTTGAAAGGGTTGGTTGAATAAGTTATTGCAGCATCACAGTAAATTGCCCATGTTTCTGCGATTTTTTTTGGTTGGGCGACCTTGTTTGCTGTGACGTTTTCCGGTAAATTCTACAAATGCCGATTCTGATTTTTTAGTAACCATTTCTTCGGGTGTTAAATCTGCATAGTACTTTACTGCTTCGGCATATTGTTTTCTTACAAACAGCAATTCTGTAACCTGAATAATCCATTTTCGAGCCTCGGTTTTAATTTCATATTGCTCGCCAACACTTACTTGCTTTGCAGCTTTTACGTTTGTGCCGTTTAGTTTCACATGCCCTTTCTCAATTGCATCTGCGGCCTGTGTACGTGTTTTAAATACTCGTATTGCCCAAAGGTATTTGTCCAACCGAAGTTTTGTTTCCATTCAAGTTGTTTGGATATATTATCAATAAATCGCTCTTACCTTGATGGTTTGTTTTACTTCTTTCAACAAAGCCAATGCTTCTTTCGATAGTGCCGTATCTACATCCAATACTACATAGCCGATGTCGTCATTTGTTTTTAGGTATTGTCCTAAAATATTGATTTTGTGTTTTGAAAGTTGCGAATTGATTTCGCCCAACACACCCGGCACGTTGCGATGTATGTGTAGCAGGCGGTGCGATTGCGCTTGTGGTGTAAGGTTGAGCTGAGGAATGGAATGCGAACCCGTAGTGATGCCACGCTCTAAGAAATTCAGCAACTTTGAAGTTACATCCAGACCAATGTTAAACTGGGCTTCTTCGGTGCTTCCGCCAATGTGTGGTGTTAATATCACATTTGAAATTCCTTGTAACTCGCTGCTGAAATTTGCTCCGTTTTTTTCGGGCTCTTCCGGAAAAACATCAATTGCAGCACCACTTAGTTGGCCGCTTTTTAAAGCTATTGCCAAAGCGCTTAAATCAACCACATCGCCTCTGCTGTGGTTGATAAGTATTGCTCCTTTATTCATGTGAGCAATAGTTTCGGCATTCAATAAGTTGCGT
>CAZYXR010000029.1:0-35836 GCA_964650845.1 uncultured Chitinophagaceae bacterium | reverse complement strand
TGCAGCGTAAGGTTGTGATAAGCTTTGCGCAGCATTTCGCCATACTCTACTTTCATTTTTCGCACTTTTAAATTTTGCGATTCAATATCTTGCTGAGTTTCTTTGATGTCGCCCTCAATGGTACGTAGTTGGTAACGAAGATTGTCTATTAGTTTTTCGCGCGATTTTATTTTTGCTTGCAGCGATTGCAACTCGCCAAGCGATTGTTTTTTCTTTTCGGAGGTAGAATTGATGATAGCTTCAATTTCTTTGATTTCTTGTTGCAGTTGCTTCATTTGTTGTTGCAACTGATTTTTCTTTTGCTGTGTGTTTTGCGCAAAAGATAAGTAACCTAAATTTAGAAAAACAAATAGCAACGCAAGCCGCAACAATTGCTGCGGTAACTGGTTTTTATATGCGTTTGTAACTTCCATTTATATCTAATGGAAACGTAAGCTGCTCGTTAATGGTATATCGCTGCACTTCTAAATTGATTTTCATTTTTTGTAAACCACGATTTACTTCAATGAAACGTAAAAATGAAAATGCGCTGCCGCTTAAATTTCTATAGTCGCCAAAAGTAATTTTCAAATCCTGCTTTATGAGTTGGTCTGCCAACAACAAATCAAGCGTTGTATAATTTTGACGATGAACCGTTGCCGTTTGGCGCAAGTTGCTATTTTGGAAGTTTAAAACCAAGAGCGAGTCGGCTTCATAGATGCGATGTTCGGCAGGTTCAATATTTATCAATTGACCAATGAGTAAATTTTGCAATGCATCATACCCCGAACTTAGTGGAATCAATTGGCTTAAATAAGAAATTGGTCGTGCCAAATATTCGCGCGTGAGTTTGTTAAGCAACAATACCGAGTCTTTAGTTACTACCAATCGTGCGCCTTCAATGCCAAAAATGCCGGTTAGTGATACCCAAATAATACTGTCTTTTTTGATGCGGATATTTGCTGTAAAATCTTGCTTAATTTTTCCATCGTCATAAGCCACTTTGCATCGTAGCGAAAGGTTGTTGAACTGTAATTGTTTGGTTGCAACAGAAGCAATTGTGTTATCAAAAAACTCATTTTTTGTTGATACGTCAATTGTGCTTGTGTTGTCGGTATGCTCGCGTGTTTTGGTTGTTTTTTTCGATTTGCAGGATGGTAGCGTAAAAATCGGCAATAGAAAAATTAACAGTAAAAAGTGGTATCTCTTTATAGAGTAGTTATACTCACAAATTTTCATTCTTCAACATATTTACCTGCACTAATTTTTTTATCGATTGTTTTCGATTCGCTGTTGTTTTCTTTGGCTTTCTGCCAATATTCGAGTGCGCCTTTGCTATCGCCCAATTTGCTGAGAATATCACCGTAGTGTTCTAAAATTGTTGCGCTTTTTTCGCCTCCGTTTTTAATGGCTTTTTCTTGCCATTCTTTGGCTTCTTTGTAATTGCCTAATTCAAACAAAATCCACGCATAAGTATCGAGAAAAGAATCGTTGTTTTCTTGCAACTTGTTGGCGTAAGCACTCATTTGTTTTGCCTTGTCCAAATTTGCTTTTCGCAATGAAAGGTAATAGCTGTAATTATTTAAAACTGTTGCGTTATCGGGGTCTAATTTCAATGCTTTATCAAAAGCTTCATCCGATTCGGTATGTTGTTTTTGGGTGTGGTAAACATCACCCATGTTCGATAAAATTTGGGCGCGTAGCTTATCGTTGTCTAAGCTCATTTTTTCGCCCTTTGCATAGCTTTTTAATGCATTGTCGTGTTCTTTAAGTTGGGTTTCGGCCAAGCCTTTAAACAAGAATGTAACTGCTTGGTTGGGGAAAAATTCCAGCGATTCGGTAGTGATGTTTTTTAATGTTTTCCAGTCGCGCTGTTGGTTATAGATAAAGAACAATTGCTGCCACACATTAAATACATCTTTTTGTAGATCGAGCGAACGTTTATACGCTGCTAATGCGGTATCTAACTGATTGTCTAAATAGTATAAATCTGCACGAATGGCGTGTGCCTTAGCTTCTTTCGGATGTGTTTCAGTCAATACATCAGAGAGCATCAGTGCTTCTGCGCGGTTTTCTTTCTTAATATCAAAAAACTGAACGTAAGGAAAGAGCATTTTCACCTTGGCATCTACGTTTAAACTGGGGTTGGCAAAAATCTTTTTGAAAGTTTCTTTGCGAGCGGTAGTGTCGCCTTGTTTTGTACTGTAATCGGCAACTGCCAACAAGGCTTGTGGGTTTTCGGGGTCTAATTCCAGCACTCTTTTGTAGATAGGATAAGCCTTGTCGCGCATATTATTTGCGGTGTACAAATCGGCTTGCATCAACATAAAGGTAGGCTCATCTGGATAGGCGTCTTCTAATTTTTTTAACTCCGCCATTGCTTTGTCAAATTGATTTAATGCAAGGTAAAGCCCCTTTTTTTGCGAAATAATTCCTTCGTCAACCCCGAAAACCTTTTCGAACTGATCGTAAACTTTTATGGCTTCTAAAGGTTGTTTGGTTTGAACGAATAAGTAAGCCAAGCTCATGTAAAAATCGGGGTCGCTTGGGTATTGTTTGGCTAAATCGCGATAAAGCACAATGGCATCTTTGGGCGATGTGCGTGCTAATATTCCACCCAAAAAATCTTTATACCATTTATTAGTCGGGTCGTATTTTACAGCCATTTCGGCCGCTTCGCGAGCCAACTGCATTTGAGCGGTACTAAGGTATATTTGCCCCAATTGAAAATGTGCATCGGCACACTTAGGGTCAAGCATCAAAACTTCGCGAAACTGCTTTTGTGCAGTTTCGTAGTCTTCAATCATTTTCGCGCGTTGCGCATCCAAAAACAAGCGTTCAGTTTTTTCTTGTAAGGCTTTATCTACAACATTGGCAGCAAGTTTTTTCTTGCTCTTTTTTGCTTTTTCTTTTGGCTGTGCAATGCAATAATTTGCGAGCAATACTGCCGCAACCAATACAATAATTATTCTTTGAATCTTCATTCTGTTATTCCGGTATAATCGCCAACACTTAGGTCGGTAAACTTGCCTTGCAAATTAACGTAGTTACCTACCATACTATTGTGAATTAACTGATTTTTTACAGAAGATTGGGATTGTACAATGCTGTTGCGCACAATACAATCTTCTACAACGGTGTTTTTGCCAATAGAAACGTGTGGCCCCACCACGCTATTTACTATGCGCGCTCCTTCATCAATAAAAGATGGTTGTATAATGACGCTATTTTCGATGGTCGCTTTTTCGCTTACCAGCTTTTCGTTTTTTATGAATTCAAGATAGCGTTGATTGGTGTCCACCGTTGCATTTTTATTGCCGCAATCGAGCCAGTCGCTAACTTCGCCAGGAACAAACTTTAGACCTTTTTGCTTCAAATTTTCGAGCGCGTTGGTAAGTTGATATTCGCCTTTTTCTTTGATGTTGTTATCAATAAGATATTGCATTTCGCTGCGCAGTTGTGCGCCATCCTTAAAGTAATAAATACCAATGATGGCAAGATTACTTACAAAGTCTTTAGGCTTTTCTACAAAATCTGTAATAGTACCCTCGGCATTGATTTTTACAACCCCAAAAGCACTTGGGTCTTGCACTTGCTGCACCCAGATAATTCCTTCTTGATTGGTGTCTAATTGTTTATTGAAACGAAAAAGTGTATCGGCAAAAGCTACAATAACTTTGCCTGTGAGTAAGTTGCCAGCGCAAAGCGTAGCATGGGCAGTGCCAAGCGGCTCGTCTTGATAAAAAATATGAACAGGAGTATTCAGTTCTTTACCAACTTGAACAAGATGGTCTTCAATTTTTTGTCCAAAATCTCTGCGAATTACAAATGCGATATTTTCAACTTTTTCGGGTACGGTTTTCATTAAATCTTCGGCCAAACGTTGCACAATGGGCTTGCCGGCTATTGGTAACATTGGTTTTGGAATGGTGAGAGAGTGTGGGCGCAAGCGTGTTCCCCAGCCTGCCATTGGAATGATAATATTCATCTGTTATTTAAAATAATTTTGGCAACAAACGTACAGGAAATTTTGGTTTGAGACTTACTTGGTCTGACCTTGGTCAGACTGATTGTGTTATACTCTCAAATTTCCAGCCATTTTCTGAAAAGTGTTCCAGCACTTTTGGTAGCGCAATTTTTAGCCTTGGAAAAGCCTTTGCACTATCGTGAAGAACAACAATAGAGCCGCTTTCGGCATTGTTGATAATGTTTTCAGCAACAGTTTCGCCCGAAATGTTTACATCAAAATCGTAGCTCAATACATCCCACAGCACAATTTGATATTGAGCTTTCAGTTTTTTGTATTGCGATGGTTTTAATTTGCCATAAGGTGGTCGAAATAACTTTGTGCCAGTATCGATTCCGTTTTCATTCTCTTTGTTCATTGCTGTCTTCAGCTCTTTTTCGCACGATGCTACCTCCTCCAAATATACTTCCTCCGAAAGTTGCCAGCCGCTGATGTGGTGTATAGTGTGGTTGCCAATAGTGTGTCCGTCATCAAGTACTTCGCGAAACACATCAGGATGCTTGCGCACATTATCGCCAATACAAAAAAATGTTGCTTTGGCTCGATGTTTTTTTAATTGCTCTAAAACGAAAGATGTTACCTCTGGAACAGGTCCGTCATCAAAAGTTAAGTACAATTTTTTTTCTGACGATGGCATTTGCCACAATACATCGGGTGCAAGCGCGCGAATACAGTGCGGTGTTTTTACCCAAAGTGGAAATACTCTACTCATTGTTTTTACAATAGCAAATGTAAGTTTCCAAAACGCATTTATTCCGATTACATTCGCGCTCCCAATATTAAATATATGAGCGAAAGAAGAGTAAGGGTGCGTTTTGCACCAAGCCCAACCGGTGCATTGCACATGGGAGGGGTGCGCACAGCTTTGTACAATTACCTTTTAGCAAAACAACAAGGTGGCGATTTTATTCTTCGTATTGAAGATACCGACCAAAATCGTTACGTGCCGGGTGCCGAGGAATATATTATCAATTCGTTGAAGTGGTGCGGTATTGAACCAAACGAAGGGGTTGGTTTTGGCGATGGTCCGCACGCGCCATACCGCCAAAGCGAGCGTAAACACTTGTATAGAGAATATGCTGATAAGCTTCTTGCCTCTGGTGATGCATACTATGCTTTTGATACAGCCGAAGAATTAGAGCAAATGAGAACAAATCTTGTGGCGCAGGGTGTTCCCAATCCGGCTTACAATTCTGTAACGCGCCAGTATATGAAAAACTCTACTTCGTTGAGCGCTGACGAAGTGCAGGCGCGTTTAGACAGCAAGCAGCCTTATGTGATTCGTTTTAAAATGCCACGCAATGAAGAGGTGAAGTTTTATGATGAAATTCGCGAGTGGGTAGTGTTTAATACTTCGCAGTTAGACGATAAAGTTTTGTTTAAAAGCGATGGCATGCCTACCTATCATTTGGCAAACGTTGCAGACGATTATGCCATGCAAATTACACACGTTATAAGAGGCGAAGAATGGCTAAGTTCAGCACCATTACACGTTTTGTTGTATCGCGCATTGGGTATAGAAGATGCGATGCCGAAATTCGCTCATCTTTCTTTGATTCTTAAACCTGATGGAAATGGCAAGTTAAGCAAGCGCGATGGCGACCGCTTAGGTTTTCCATCGTTTTCTTTGAATTGGACCGACCCCGAAAACAAAGAAACATCGGTTGGTTATAAAGAACGCGGCTTTTTTCCAGAAGCATACATCAATTTTCTTGCCTTATTGGGTTGGAATCCGGGCAGCAATATTGAATTGATGAACATGGAGGAGTTGATAAAGCTTTTTGGCTTAGATAAGGTTCACAAAAGCGGTGCGCGTTTCGATTATGAAAAAGCAAAATGGTTCAACCAGCAATATCTTAAAGCTAAAAGCGATGAAGAACTGGCGTTGATTATACAATCGCAAATAGAAGCTAAGGGCTTTGAGTTTAATCTTGAATTTACTAAAGAATTTTGCCGCCTAATGAAGGAGCGGGCAACTTTTATCAATGATTTGTTAGAGCAGGGCTATTACTTTTTTGAAGACATAAAAACATTTGATACCGACAATTTAAAGAAGCGTTGGAGTGATGATAAAAAGAGTGTTGTAGCTGAACTTACCGCGCAACTTTCAGCTAACGAAGAGTTTACTCCTGCTTCATTGGAAGCCACGGTTAAAAATTTTCTTACCGAAAAAAGTTTGAAAATTGGCGAAGTAATGCCATTGCTGCGTATTGCACTTGCCGGAACCATGCAGGGTCCACCGGTTTTCGATATGATGCACCTATTAGGTAAGCATAGAAGTATTGCAAGGCTTAAACAATCATTTGAATTGTTCGATGGGTTGATAAAGTAGATTTTTCTTCACTGAAAAAGGTATTTTATGGGCATCGAAACCAATTCAGGCATCTTTCGCGCAAGTTCATTTACTTCGCACCTCTTTTTTAAATATTATGATTCATTTAAATAACAACCGCTATGAAATTGGCGGCATTCCTGTTTCGGAACTTTGCGAAACCTACGACACACCAATTTATGTTTATGACACTGCCATTATGCAGCGTCAATACGAATTGCTGAAAACTTCTTTTGGCAATTGCAATACTCGCATAAAATTTGCCTGCAAAGCATTAAACAATATCAATGTGCTGCGTTTTTTCAAGCAGCTCGGTGCGGGCTTGGATACAGTGAGCATTCAAGAGGTGTGGGTAGGTTTAAAAGCCGGTTTTGAGCCACAGGATATTATTTATACCCCCAATTGTGTTTCTATGGAAGAAATTGATTTGGCGGTAAAAGAGGGTGTACAAATCAATATTGATAACATTTCTATCCTTGAACAATTTGGTGCAAAGTACGGAAGCACCGTGCCGGTTTGTATTCGCATCAATCCGCACGTAATGGCGGGCGGCAATCTTAATATCTCTACCGGGCATATCGATTCTAAGTTTGGTATTTCTATTTATCAGTTGCGGCATGTAGAGCGCATTGTAAAAAGTACGCGCTTGCATGTAAATGGCTTGCACATGCACACTGGTAGTGATATTGTGGATGTAGATGTGTTTTTGCGTGGTGCCGAAATTTTATTTGAACACACCGAGGGTTTTAAGGATCTTGAGTTTATTGATTTTGGCAGCGGATTTAAAGTGCCCTATAAGCCCGATGATTACTTTACAGATATGAAAGAACTGGGCGAAAAGTTGAGCGCTCGTTTCAACAAATTCTGCAAAGAATACGGCAGAGAGTTAGAGCTTTGTTTTGAGCCGGGGAAGTTTTTGGTGAGCCAGAGCGGCACTTTTTTAGTTAAAGTAAATGTATTGAAGCAGACAACTGCAGCCATGTTTGTTGGTGTAGATTCTGGCATGAATCACTTGATGCGCCCGATGTTGTACAATGCTTATCATCATATAACCAATGTAAGCAACCCAAGTGGCACATTGCGTATTTACACGGTTGTAGGCTATATCTGCGAAACAGATACTTTTGGTTGGGATAGAAAATTGAATGAGGTTCGCGAAGGCGATGTACTTGCATTTAGCAATGCCGGAGCTTACGGTTTTACGATGTCTTCTAATTATAACTCTCGTTTTCGTCCGGCAGAAGTGTTAGTGCATCAGGGTCAGCATTTTCTTATCAGAAAGCGCGAGGATATTAGCGATATTCTGCGCAATCAAATTGAGGTGGAGGCTTTGCAGCCAAACAAAGTAGAAGCTTAAGTGGTGTAGGAAAGTAAAACCACGAATACACGAATATTGTTGCTGCGATTCGCGTATTCGTGGTTAATTGTTTTTAAGCTCCGATGTGCGCTTTGTAAGCCTCGGCATCCATCAACGAGTCTAAGTCGGCAGGGTTCGTTAGTTCAACTTTTATCATCCAGCCATCGCCATAAGGATCGGTGTTTACCAGTTCGGGTTGGCTATCTAACAAAGCGTTTTTTTCAACTACTTTGCCGCCTACCGGCAAAAACAAATCTGATACCGTTTTTACAGCTTCAACAGTGCCAAAAATAGCGTCCTTCGCTACTTCTTTGCCAAGAGTTTCAATTTCAACATATACTATATCGCCCAATTCTTTTTGAGCAAAATCGGAAATGCCAACGAAGCCCGTTGTGCCTTCCACTCTTATCCATTCGTGTTCTTTAGAAAACTTTAAATCTGAAGGAAAATTCATTTTGATATTGTTTAGGCTGGCGAAAATAAATTTTTCGCGCAATCAAGGTTCTATACTTTACCACAATTATTATGCAAGTGGCAAGAAGCACTTTTTCGTATGTTTGAAGCACAATATGCCAACGGAACAATTAAAAAAGAAATACGCAGAACTCGAGTTATCGCTTCATCCCGATTGCAAAAAACTGCTGAACGAGTGGAATGAGTTAAAGAAAAAGTATTCGCAAGAAACTTTTGGCTTTCAAGTTCGCGATAAAGTTGTACAACTGCCGTTTACTTACAAGTCATTAAGCGGCATCAACATTCGCAAAGTGTATTTGCCGCGATACAGCGATTGGGGCGATATTTTGAAATGGCAATTGCAAGAAAATGTGCCGGGCGAATTTCCATATACCGCAGGGGTATTTCCACTAAAGCGCGAAGGCGAAGATCCTACACGCATGTTTGCTGGCGAGGGTGGACCCGAAAGAACAAATAAACGTTTTCATTATGTATCGTTAGGGCAGCCGGCTCATCGGCTTTCTACGGCTTTTGATAGTGTAACACTCTATGGCGAAGACCCCGACCATCGCCCCGATATTTATGGAAAAGTAGGCAATAGTGGCGTAAGCATTGCTACAGTTGATGATGCAAAAAAATTATACAGCGGTTTCGATTTGTGCAATCCGAAAACATCGGTGAGTATGACTATCAACGGGCCTGCTCCAATAATTCTCGCTTTCTTTATGAATGCGGCAATTGACCAAGAATGCGAAAAATATATTAAGGAAAATAAGATTCAGGATTCAGGGTTCAAGATTCAAGACCTGCCAAAGTACAATGGCGAGTTACCACAAGGAAATGACGGATTAGGATTAAGCTTGCTTGGCCTTTCGGGTAGCGATGTTTTGCCTAAAGAAGTTTATGAACAGCTGAAAGCAAAAGCACTCTCAGCGGTTCGCGGTACAGTACAAGCAGATATTTTAAAAGAAGATCAAGCACAAAACACTTGTATTTTTTCTACCGAATTTTCGTTGAAGTTAATGGGCGATGTACAAGAATATTTCATTCAAAACAGTGTGCGGAATTTTTATTCGGTAAGCATAAGCGGCTACCACATTGCCGAAGCGGGCGCAAACCCGATTACGCAACTCGCTTTTACGCTTGCCAATGGTTTTACTTACGTGGAGTATTATCTCTCGCGCGGAATGAAGATTGATGATTTTGCACGCAATCTTTCGTTCTTTTTCAGCAACGGAATGGATCCCGAATATTCGGTAATTGGTCGAGTGGCGCGGAGGATTTGGGCGAAAGCAATGAAGCACAAATACAATGCCAACGAGCGCTCGCAAAAGCTGAAGTATCACATTCAAACAAGCGGACGCAGCTTGCACGCGCAGGAAATTGATTTCAATGATATACGCACTACACTGCAAGCGTTGTACGCCATTTACGATAACTGTAATTCATTACATACGAATGCTTATGATGAAGCGATAACAACTCCAACAGAAGAAAGCGTTCGCAGGGCGATGGCAATTCAGCTTATCATCAACCGCGAATTAGGAACGGCAAAAAACGAAAACCCCAATCAGGGCTCTTTTTTGATAGAAGAATTAACTGACTTGGTGGAAGATGCTGTACTCACAGAATTTAAACGTATTTCTGAGCGTGGTGGTGTGTTGGGCGCAATGGAGCGCATGTATCAGCGCAATAAAATTCAGGAGGAAAGTTTGTATTACGAGCATCAAAAACACACGGGCGAGTTTCCGATTATCGGTGTAAACACTTTCCTGAGTAAGAAAGGTTCGCCAACTATTATTCCGCAGGAAGTAATTCGCTCTACTACCGATGAAAAGGAATTTCAAATCACCGCGCTCAACGCTTTCAAAAAACGCCATGCTGAAAAAAGTACGGAAGCATTGAAACATCTGCAACAAGTTGCAATCAATAACGGCAACCTTTTTGAAGAACTGATGGAAACGGTGAAGTGTTGCTCGCTTGGGCAAATTACTCATGCACTTTTTGAGGTGGGCGGGCAGTATAGGAGAAGTATGTGACGAATCCCACACCGATTTCATAGCGAATTTTAATCTTTAATAGTAATCGTAGGCTGTTATCTGCCACACTAAAAAGTCAGCTTACTGCTAATCTTAAATCAGCAGTATATTGTTCAGGTCAATTCTAACCTCTGATATTTTTGAATTGCAATAGTGAAATCAAAACAGCTCCTAAATCTTTTCTTTTTAGCTTGCGCCCTCTTTTACAAAACATGGCAAACGATTTAGAATTCAACAAAAACGAAGACAGCCTGCGCCTAATGGTGAGCGAACTGAAAAAACAGTTAGAACAAATCAAATTAGGTGGGGGGAAAAACTCCATAGAAAAACACAAAGCAAAAGGCAAGCTAACAGCCCGCGAGCGTTTGGAATTATTGTTCGATAAAGGCAAGCCAACTGTTGAAATAGGAGCTTTTGCCGGCTGGGGAATGTATGCCGAGCAGGGCAGCTGTGTTGCCGGAGGTACCGTAGCCATGATGGGCTATGTAAAAGGAAGATTGTGTATTGTAGCAGCAAACGATGCTACTGTAAAAGCAGGGGCTTACTTTCCTATTTCAGCAAAAAAGAATTTGCGCATTCAAGAAATTGCGATGGAAAATCGCATCCCCATTATTTATTTGGTAGATAGTGCCGGAGCATTTTTGCCCATGCAAGATGAGGTGTTTCCAGACAAGGAGCACTTTGGTAGGATTTTTCGCAATAATGCTGTTATGAGTTCTGCAGGCATTCCTCAAATAGCTGCAATTATGGGCAGTTGTGTGGCAGGTGGCGCATATCTGCCAATAATGAGCGATGAAGCTTTGATAGTTGAAAATACAGGCTCGGTGTTTTTGGCCGGAAGTTATTTGGTGAAAAGTGCAATAGGCGAAGATATTGACAATGAAACTTTAGGCGGAGCCGTAACTCATTGCGAAATAAGCGGAGTTACCGACTATAAAATGAAAGACGATAAACATTGTATCGAAACAATTCGTGGCTTGGTAGATAAATTTGGACACCACGAAAAGGCAGGATTCGATAGAATAGAAGCGGCAAAGCCTGAACTGGACGAAACGGAGATTTACGGCATCATTCCGGCAGATTCGGCAAAGCAATACGATATGCTGGAAGTGATAAAACGCTTGGTTGATAAAAGCGAAGTAATTCAGTATAAAGAAGATTACGGCAAAAGCATTATCTGCTGTTATGCGCGCATAGACGGTTGGAGCGTAGGCATAGTAACCAATCAGCGCAAGGTGATGAAAAGCAAAAAAGGCGAAATGCAGTTTGGAGGTGTTATATACAGCGATAGTGCCGATAAAGCTTCGCGCTTTATAATGAATTGCAATCAAAAGAAAATTCCTTTAGTTTTTTTGCAGGATGTAACCGGTTTTATGGTAGGCAGCCGCAGCGAACATGGAGGAATTATTAAAGATGGAGCAAAGTTGGTAGCCGCAGTTGCCAATTCTGTTGTTCCCAAATTTACTTTCATTATCGGCAACAGCTATGGTGCTGGCAATTATGCCATGTGCGGCAAAGCTTACGACCCACGGTTGATTTTTGCCTGGCCAAATTCAAAAATTGCAGTGATGGGTGGCGAGCAAGCAGCCAAAACGATGCTGCAAATTCAGGTAAGCAACATGAAGGCAAAAGGTAAAGAAATTTCGCCCGAAGATGAGAAGCATTTGCTCGATTCTATAAAAGCAAAATATGCCGAAACCCTCGATCCGCGCTATGCAGCAGCGCGATTGTGGACGGATGGAATTATTGACCCGCTGGATACCCGTAAAGTAATTTCGATGGGTATAGAAGCCGCCAATCACGCGCCTATCACCAAGCCATTCAGCGTGGGGGTGATACAAACCTAAGCGAGGAAAAAATTGTTTGGTACGGTATCACATTTTTTCGCCCAATGCCTTTCGCATTAACTCAAATGAGCGAGTGTTGTTTGGTCGCGAAAGCGAGTTTAGTATTTCTCGCTTTTCTCTTGATGTAAGACGCAAACTCATTGATGCTTTTTCGGTTTTCTTTTCAGGTATGTATTCAAAAAGTATAAACTGAATTTTACCTTTCAGCAAGTCGTTTACATAGCCAAGTTTAGTATCGTTGTGGTAATCTTGAATGTTTTCGAGATTGTTGTAAAATGACCCAAGCGGCTGCGAAACACTTTGCAAAAAAGTTTTTTGGCGAGTTTCTTGCGGCTCTTCTTCTTTTTGCGAATCGCGAGTTTGTAAAATCACCACACCGCTTGTGTTTTCGTTTATCCAGTCTTTAAAAACAGTTAGAAATTTTATGGTGGTTTCTATACCAAAATTATCTATGGCTCCGGCATCAAACACATAGGCGGGCGGCTCGCTCGGAAGGATTGTTTGTGGCAAAATAAATGGAAAAGAAGCATTCATCCTTGCTGCCGAAAGTAAGCGCAATTCATAACCTTGCTGTTGCTTAAATAGGTTGCAAAAGTCTATTCCATCAATACTTAAATCAAGGGTGTGGCTTCGTTTGCTGTAAGGGCGCATTAAAAATCTTACTGGGTGAGCACTCATGTAAAACTTTCGAGAATCGTTGATGATGGCGGTATGGAAAATAAGCAACGGAATTTGTGCATTAAACTCGGCAGCGCGATAATCCGATAGCTTTTTTTCAAAATCCATTCCAGTGTTTAATGCCAAGTATTTTTCAAAAATATAACCGCGGTCGCGGAAATAAGTTTGATTGCCAATTTTGAATTTATGAATAGGAAAAAACAAATCGTTACTAAGAATGCTAATGCCCATTGGATTCAATAAATCTAATGAAAGGCGGTCGTAAAAATTTCTATCCCAAAGGTTAAATGCACCACCTGTAGATTGCCTATAATTCAACTCATGCAAATAAGCAAACGCTACCGCTCCACCGCTTGCACCACTCATCAAAAAAGTTTTTTTCATCAAGCTGCCATTCAATATGCTATCTGCTTTTTGAAACACCGCCATGGTGAAAGCACTAGACCGCAACCCACCTCCGCTGCTATTCAAAAAAAGCATTTTCGGTTTTTTTTCGTGCCCCGCTTGAATGTTTTTTTGTTTCCAATTATTAAGAATTTGCAGAAAGTATTTTTTGTCGTCAGCAATGTTTTTTTCCGATGACATGCTGCGTAATGAATCAAGTGTGTATGATGCTTGCGGACCATCGTAAACCAAGCCAAATGCTCGGCTTTGGTAGCCAAAAAAGTCGTACTTGGTTAACTGATTTACTACAATAACAAATACTACAATTGCGGTGGTGCCCCAGCCGCCCGTCCAATAAATAAAAACACCAATTAGCGAGGTTAAGATAGAGCCAACCAAAAATACACTTGCTGCCGTTGGAATTTGAAAAAATGGGTTTTCTACATAAAACCCCAGACCAATCAAAAGCGCAATAGTGGCAATTTGCACAAACAAAGAATTGATGTGGTGTTGCCGAAAAACAAGTTTAGAAAGTACATCCTCATAATGTTCCACCGACCGCGTGTGCCTTATAAAAAGCGTGGTAGAAATAAACGAATCTACTCGCCATTTGGCATCGGGTTCAAGCTCTTCGTTTTTTTGCATGCGCTCAATCATTTTTTTTGTGCGCAATTCCATTTTATAAGCCTTTGCAACTGTTTGTACGGTGCGATTTGTAAGTTGAAAATAAACTGAAGTAAGCAAGAGTATGAATACAAAGCCTGCAAAAAAACCTGCCAAAATCAAGCCCACGATTTTCCAGTTTTGAAACTCAAATTGAGATTGAAAACGAATTATAGCCCAAATGTACCCGGTTAAAAAAATGGCAGGAATAATGGAGTTGTTGATAAAAAATACTGAAAGCGGTTTTTCTAAACTTGCCAAAAACTCAAACCGATGGCTGTGCAGCATATAGCTTACAATATTCCATGTAACGAACAATGCGGCAAAGCCCATGCCTACAAATGCAAAGCTTAAATAGCCAACATTGCCAAGATACTCGGGGTCGAGAAAAAGATACGGCACACCATAGTTTGCGGCAAACCGGCCTACTACCACTGTAAAAATGAATATCCAAAAAAGTAGCAATGCCTGATGCTTTCTCAGCGAAACTACCAGTAGCTGAACCGGAAAGAATCGCCAAAAGCTTCGCAACCAATCGCTGATAATTTTTAGCATCGGCAACCAATATATGAAGGTTGCGGTGTTGTAAAAAGAAAGTTAGTACAGAAATTTACGAGAAGTAAATGCGCGGCTTTTTTTAGGCCGCGTTTTCTCTATTTGATTACGTCAAAACGCAGAAACTTTTCGAAGTAATGCGAAGGTGCTACAACACCCGAATTTCCCAAAGCCTGCATACTTAACTTTACTCGCACTTTATGACCCACTTTTATAGAGTCTGCTTTGAATTCGCCCATGTAAGTTTTTTTATTAGTATTTGGTATTGAGTCGAACAACATAAAAATGGTATCGCTTCCGGCAAGGTCAAATTTCCCCGAATTTGTAGAATCAATAGAGTATAAACCTTGTGCGTACACAATTGGGCGGTCGGTAACGAACTTCACCTCCAATGCCAATCCCTCTTTTTGCTTCAACCTTGCCACTACCGAATCTGGCTGAACCACAGTTATAGGTTCGTAAACTTTATCGGTAGTAGTATCTTTTTCGCACGAGTGCATCATAAACAAACTGCACATTACCACAACTAAAGTTACAAGCGGCACAAATGCGCCAAAATCTCTGTTTTCCATTATCTATCAGTTATAAGCTACCGCCAAATTCAACTGCGGGATGGCGAATTTACGCTTTGAATTGAATAATTACAATCATATTTTTGAGATGGTGAAACTTTGGTCAATCTATTCGAGTATCATAAAATTGCACGAAAGCACATTAAATTTTAACTTCGCAAAGCAATGAGTGAACAATCAGGCGATAATAAACAGGTAGCCGGCTTTTCAAAACTGAATAAGAGTGAGAAGATTTCTTGGATTGCCAAAAATTTTCTTTACGCTAATCCTGTTGAAGTACTTAAAGAGTTTGCAGCTTTTTGGCACGATAATGTGGAAGCGCAAAAACTATTGGATGGCTTTTCGGAAAATACACTTACCAATTTTCCGGTTCCATTTGGTATTGCACCAAACTTTTTGATAAACGGTAAGGTATTTGCTGTGCCAATGGTTACCGAGGAAAGTAGTGTGGTTGCCGCAGCCTCCAATGCTGCAAAGTTTTGGTTAGATAGAGGTGGTTTTACCAGCACAGTTTCTGCTACAGTAAAAGTAGGGCAAGTGCATTTTACTTATAAAGGCAATCGCGATAAGCTGTTTAAGTTTTTCAATTCTATAAAAGATGAATTGCGCGAGGGTGTTCAAGCACTTACCTCTAATATGGAGAAGCGCGGTGGTGGTGTGTTGGATATGGAGTTGATAGAGTTTGCTGAAGAAAAAGACTATTATCAAATCCGCGCATATTTTGAAACTATTGATTCTATGGGAGCCAACTTTATCAACTCTTGTTTAGAGGAGTTTGGTAAGTTGCTAAAAGAAAAAATTGCCGATAGTGTAATTTTTAATCGCGATGAAAAGGAGGTAGATATTGTAATGTGTATTCTTTCGAATTACACACCCAATTGCATTGTGCGAGCCGAAGTAAAATGCCCCGTAGAGAAGTTGGGCACATTTGCCAATGGTACAATTTCGGCCGAGGAATTTGCATGGAAGTTTGAACGTGCTGTGCGCATTGCTTGTATAGATTCGTATAGGGCAACAACGCACAATAAAGGTATTATGAATGGCGTGGATAGTGTAGTGATTGCCACCGGCAATGATTTTCGTGCGGTAGAAAGTTGCGCACACACATACGCCTGCCGCGATGGAAAGTATCGCAGCCTTTCTAATGCCAAAGTTGAAAATGGCATGTTTCATTTTTGGTTAGAGTTGCCTATTGCAATTGGCACGGTGGGTGGCTTAACATCGCTTCATCCCTTGGCAAAACGCTCCTTAGATTTATTGGGCAACCCAAATGCAAAAGAATTGATGGAGATAATTGCTGCCGTTGGTTTAGCACAAAACTTTGGCGCAATACGTTCGCTGGTAACGGTGGGCATTCAAGCCGGCCACATGAAAATGCACCTTACAAATATACTGGCGCAGTTTCAAGCCAATGAACTTGAAGAACAAGAAGCAAAATCATTTTTTGCAGAGCGCGTGGTAAGTGTTTCTGCGGTGCGCGAATTCTTAGAAAACTTAAGGCGTTCGAGTTCTTTTAATATCAACCCGCTGTGATGAGTATAATACTCAGATAAACTGTATTGAAAACAAAAAAGCCACTCTTTCGGGTGGCTTTTTCTGTTGGTGCGGAGAAAGAGGGATTCGAACCCCCGGAAGGCTCATCACCTTCGACTGTTTTCAAGACAGTTCCATTCAACCGCTCTGGCATTTCTCCGTGGGCAAAAATAGAAAAGCAAGCTGCATTGCAAAGCCTTGTTTTGAAATAATGAGAAAATAAATTTTAAAACAAACGAAAATGAAGTGTGCGAGTGCTACGCAACGTAGATTTGGGCTTATATCTTAAAACTTTTATTCATATCTGAGCGCCTCAACAGGGTCGAGTTCCGATGCTTTGATAGCAGGATATAAACCGGCAGCAAGCCCAACGGCAAAGGTGAAAAGGAAGCCGCTTATCACCCACAGCCACGGCATTACAAAACCGCCTTGCGTAATAAGACCAACAACATTGCCCAGCAATACACCTACTATAATGCCCAACACACCGCCTATTTGGCATATCACAATAGCTTCGGTAAGAAACTGAATGCGAATCATGCGCTTGGTAGCTCCAATAGCTTTGCTGATCCCGATTTCGCGGGTGCGTTCGTTTACACTTACAAGCATAATATTCATTAAGCCGATGCCTGCGCCAATTAAAGTGAGAATGCCGATAACAATGGTGGCATACTTTACATATTTCAGTTGGTCTAAAACTTGTGCCGCCAGCCGCTCGCTTTTGCTGATGTCAAAATCATTTTCGTCAGCAATTTTCAGCTTACGGATGTTGCGCATAACACCAATGGCTTCTTCAATGGCTACATCTAAATCTTCGGGTGTGGCAACCATCACGTTTATCATAAAGTTCGCATTATCCGATGGAAACAGTCTGCGAGCAGTGGGGTAAGGCAACAGCACTTGATTATCGCTGCTTGTTTGGCTCGAACCCTTTGCAGCTTGAATGCCCACTACGCGAACTTTGCTGCTGCCAAGGCTTATAAATTTACCTACGGCATCTACACCCACCGGAAACACCTTGCTGATAACATCTTTGCCCACCACTGCTACCAATTGCCCGTTGCCCACTTCGGTTTTGGTTAGGTTTCTACCGGTAGCAATATTCAAGCCGCTAACTTTCATATAGTTTTCATCTACACCCCACACTTTCACATTCGGGTTTGTTTTTTGCGATTCCATGCGCACCACCACCGAACTTTGCGCCAGCCACGAAAGTGCTACATCGGCCGGGTAGGCAAATCGTTTTGAAAACTCTTGTGCTTGCATTGGGGTTATTTTAGGATGCTCGCTTTTTTCGCGCTTGCCCGATTTCACTTTCATTTTCACGCCACCACTTTTGCGAATCACCCCTTGGTTGCGAATGGCAAAAGTGTTGCTGCCCATTTGCCGAAAGTTGTTTACCATACTTTCTTTTATGCCTTCGGTAGCGGTGAGAATGCCAATTAAAGCCATGATGCCAAAAGCAATAATCATGAGTGTGAGTACTGTTCTTAACAAGTTGCCCTTTATAGAGCGAATCGAAAGCTTTATATTTTCTCTTAAATCCATGAGCAGATAGGAGAAGTTAAATTTCAGATATGAAACAAAAAGAGCCAAAAACAACTACTAAATACATTTCCGAAAGTTAAAATCATACTTTAAAAATAGTAGCCTCCTTTTTCAATCATATAGTCGGCAATAGCCCTGCGAGTGTCTTTTGGGTTTATTTTGTATGTGCGAAGCATCCTACGCATCAAGCGTTTCAATATGGTTTTTTCAAAGCCGGTAGCATAGCTATCAATAGCGGCATCTGCGGCATTGCGAGCCACAGCAATTGCATCATACAAATACATTTGTGCCATTGTGGTTTTTATGGCCAATTCTTGTTTGTCGGTGGCTAAGTTTTCGCTCAGTTTTTGCACGCGTAAAAAGGCGGATTCTGTAAGATAAGCCATAGAAAGAATGTCGGCAAGGTTCATTACAATTTCTTGCTCATCTACCAGTTTAGCTTTCAATTTGTTTCCGGCCGAACCGGTAATTATCATAAAAACAGCCTTGAGATTATCTACCAATTCAAGTTCTGTTGCCAAGAAGCCGCTGCTGCTAAATGGGTTGTAATTGTTGAATATCGCTTTTGGCAAAAATGATTTTGCATCGGCAAGTTTTAGTTCTTTGGTGCTAAAAGCTCGTTTATAAAATTCAGCAAGTGCCAACATTCTGTTTATCTCGTTTGTGCCTTCGTAAATTTTGGTTATACGCGCATCGCGGTAGGCCATTTCAACACCTGTTTCCATGCTGTAACCCATGCCGCCAAAAATTTGAATGGCTTCATCGGCAGTATTGCACATAGCTTCGGATCCCTGCACTTTAAGCACAGCGCATTCTATGGCAAATTCGCGCATGGCGTTAATTTTCGCTTCGTTTTCGCTACTGCCGTTTTTCAAAAGGTCGGCATGTTTTCTATCCACATTTGCACCTGTGCGATACACTCCCGATTCAATGGCAAAAAGCTCGGAGGCAATCTTTCCAATCTTTTGTTTTACAGCTCCAAAATCGCCAATAGGTTTATTAAACTGAATACGGTTTTTAGCATATTCAACTGTTTTGTCAAGCCCAAACTTCATGCCTCCGCAACCACCTGCAGCAATTTTTATTCTGCCGCTATTCAGTATGTTCAATGCCATGTTGAAGCCTTTGCCGCGCTCGCCTAAAAGGTTTGCTTTTGGAATTTTTACATTATTGAAAAACACCATCACTGTAGATGATGCTTTTATGCCCATCTTTTTTTCTTCTTTGCCCAACTCGATGCCGCCAAAAGATTTTTCTACAATAAAGGCAGAAAGTTTTTCATCGTCATCAATTTTTGCAAACACTGTAAATACCTCGGCAAAGCCGCCATTGGTAATCCACATTTTTTGTCCGTTCAAAATATAGTGTGTGCCTTCGGCATTCAATACCGCCCGTGCTTTACCGCTGTTGGCATCGGAGCCGGCACCAGGCTCGGTAAGGCAATAAGAGCAGCCCCATTCGCCACTGGCAATTTTGGGTAGGTAGTTTTTTTTCTGCTCATCGGTGCCATACCACGCAATTGGCAAAGAGCCAATAGAAGTTTGGCAACCAATGGTGGTGGCAAAAGAAAAACCTCCGGCCAAGCCTTCGGTGAACAACAAGCCTGTATTAAAATCTAAACCAAGACCGCCAAATTTTTCATCAATACTTACCCCACACAAGCCAAGCTCAGCAGCTTTGTGAAATATTTCAAGCACTAAGTCTTTGTCCTTTTCGGCATCTAAACTGGCTACTCTTGCAATGCCCAATCCATGCACTTCTTTTAGCATAAAACCGCGCACGGTATGCAGTATCATTTTTTGTTCATCGGTAAACTCTTCAGGTATGAAAATGTTTTTTGCAGCTGTAGCATTGAGCAAAAATGAACCTCCTGTTAGCGAAGTGTTGGTTGCCATTATTGTTTTTTTGAGGGGTTAAAGATGTGGAAATTTGGGAGTATGGCTCGCAAAAATAGATAGATAAAGAAAAATAAACATCAGGGGAATTACTCGTCAATTTCAAGTCTTAGCTTATGTTATCTTCGCCCGCATGAGTGCTACAAAACAGCAAACAGAAAAATTGTCGTTTGAAGAGTTTAAAACGGAGGTTTTAGAAGATTATCGCATTGCTTGTGTAAGCCGCGAAATGAGTCTTTTGGGTCGCAAAGAGGTGCTTACCGGCAAAGCTAAGTTTGGCATTTTTGGCGATGGAAAAGAGTTGGCGCAGATAGCCTTGGCAAAGAGTTTTGATTTGGGCGATTGGCGTAGCGGTTATTATCGCGACCAAACATGGATGTTGGCATTGGGTATTGTTTCGCCCGAGCAATTTTTTGCGCAGTTATATGCCAACCCCGACTCCGCTCAAGAGCCATTTAGTGGCGGCAGGCAAATGAATGCGCATTTTGCTACACCATTTGTAGATGCCGATGGCGAATGGCTGAATCTTACAGCGAGGTACAACTCATCGGCCGATGCTTCGCCTACTGCCGGGCAAATGCCCCGATCGTTGGGCTTGGCTTTTGCTTCAAAGTTGTTTCGCAACAATGCGGAGCTGCAAGTGGGCTTTGAAAAATTTTCGGATAAAGGCAATGAGATAAGTTTTGTTTCTATTGGCGATGCCAGTACCAGCGAGGGACATTTTTGGGAAACCGTAAATGCGGCAGGTGTGTTGAAAGTACCTTTGGCAATTAGCGTGTGGGATGATGGCTACGGCATTTCAGTTTCAAAAAAATATCAAACAACCAAAGAAAGCATTTCGGAAATATTAAGCGGCTTTGCTACCGATGCCAATGGCGAAGGCATAGATATTTATGTATGCGAAGGTTGGAACTATCCAAAATTGGTGCAGACATATAAAGACGGCATAGGCAAAATGCGTAAGCAGCATCGCGCAGCTTTGTTTCACATTATGGAAGTAACCCAACCGCAAGGGCATTCCACTTCGGGTTCGCACGAGCGATACAAAAGCAAGGAGCGTTTGGAGTGGGAAAAAGAATTCGATTGCATTAAACAAATGCGCGAGTGGATGATTGCCAATAGCATTGCCGAAGAAACTCTTTTGCACGAGATTGAAAACACTGCAAAAGTAGAGGTGAACGAAGCAAAAAAGAGGGCATGGAGTCGCTTTACTGCTGCTATTAAAGAAGAAATAAATGAGGCGGTTGAGTTGATAGAAGCAGCAGGCGAAGAAGTGGGTGCTTCTGATTTTGCGCAGCAAATAACTAACGAGTTAAAATCTACTATTGACCCAATACGCAAAGATATTTTAAAAACTGCCAAAAGATTTTTGCGCCATACCAAAGGCGAGGGAGGACACGCACTTCAAGCATTGATAACATTTACTCGAAATTTTCAACAGCAATACCAAGATACATACAGCAAACACCTGCACAGCGAAACCAAATACAATGCACTAAAAGTGCAAGAAGTAAAACCGCTTTTCACATCCGATTCTAAAGTGCTAAATGGATACGAAGTATTGAATATTGCTTTTGATAAAATAATGCAACGCCACCCAAACGTGGTAGCATTTGGCGAGGATGTTGGAAAAATTGGCGATGTAAATCAAGGCTTTGCCGGCTTGCAAGAAAAATATGGCGAACACAGAATTGTTGATACGGGCATTCGCGAAATCACCATTATGGGGCAGGCAATCGGACTTTCAATGCGCGGTATTCGCCCCATTGCCGAAATTCAATATCTCGATTATTTGCTGTATGGCTTAGAGCCGTTGAGCGATGATGTAGCTTGCCTGCGCTACCGCACCAATGGCATACAAAAAGCACCAATAATTGTGCGCACCCGTGGGCATCGGTTAGAGGGAATATGGCATACCGGTTCGCCAATGGGTATGATAATAAACGCGCTGCGCGGAATGTATGTGTGTGTGCCACGCAACATGGTGCAGGCTGCGGGCATGTATAACACGCTGCTGCAAAGCGATGAGCCGGCACTTGTGGTGGAGTGTTTAAACGGATATCGCCTTAAAGAAACACTGCCGAATAATGTTGAGGAGTTTACAGTTCCACTGGGAGTGCCCGAAATACTTAAAAAGGGCGATGATGTTACTTTGGTTACTTATGGTAGTTGTGTACGCATTGCCGAAGATGCTATGCAGCAATTGGAAGCCGTAGGTATATCGGTAGAGTTGATTGACGTACAAACGCTGTTGCCTTTTGATATTCATCAAAGCATTATTGAAAGTATTAAAAAAACAAACCGCGTAGTTTTTTTAGATGAAGATGTGCCGGGTGGTGCTGCTGCTTATATGTTTCAGCAAGTGTTCGAAAATCAAAGTGCTTTCCGTTGGTTAGATAGCGAGCCACGAAGCATTACTGCTAAGGCACACCGCGCAGCTTTTGGCAGCGATGGCGATTATTTCAGCAAGCCAAATGCCGAGGATGTGTTTGAAACTATTTACGATATGATGCACGAAGCCGAGCCGGAAGGCTTTCCTAAATGGTGAGGAATGTGTTGGCAGACGTTATATGCTTACTTGCTTTTGCTAAGGCTCAACTTATGCAAATGAATACAACAACTATTTACTTTAAGAACTTGCAAGAAAGAATTTTGCCGTTGCTATTCTTTAATAACAGAAAGTATAAGCCGGAAGAAAGTGTGTTTACATCAAAATTAAATGAGGTAGTGTTTGCCGGAATATAGCCGGATAGAATTTGCTGACCATAGACATTTAATATGGTCGCTTCTGTTTTGTGATTCAATATTGAGCCTTCTTCAAATTCAATAGTTAGGTTTGATGTTGCAGGGTTGGGAAACACTTTGAATTTTGTCGTTTCATCCTTTTTTAAAGCAAGCAGATTGGCGAATGAGGATTTTACTTCATTTGTAATAATCGGCTCATTAAAATCAAAATAAATTGCCGCCTTGTTTTTGATTTCAGTAGAAACAGATAAACCTGATTTTCTTTTAATTCTGAACTGAACATAACCTTTGCTGCCCGATGAATTAGAATTACTATCAGGAAGATTGATGTTGTAAAAATTAAACCTTAGAAAATTGGAAATGACTTTTGTTTCTACATCATGACTTTGGCTAAGCAGTTGAAAGGAGGAAGGAATCAGATTACTTTCAAGTGTATCGGTGATAGAAATATTTATTGCAGGTGCATTTCCGGTATTTTGGAAATGAATGGTGTAGGTGTGCCATAAATCGGCAGTGTCTGTTATAGTTTCCGGGGTTACGGTTTTGATGTTAGGGTCGTAGGAGTTGATTATCGTGAAACAGGTTGATAAATTATTATTTGCAGGATTTATGTCCCCCTGCGCTTCTGCAAATGCTGAAATACAAACTTGTTGCCCTGCTTGGGCAAAGGTGTCTGTTTGTATAGCAAATTGAAAAGCATTATCAAAATCAATCAGACTAAAATCGGGAATAGTGTAGATAAGCGTATCTGATACAACCGCAGGAGTTAATGACCCCGCAATGCTGTATTTGAATTTTGCATTGCCTGAAATGAATACTTTTAGTTTTCCTGATACATCCTTAGCACAAGAGAGATTAAATTGTTTGCTTAAATCACCTGCTGCAATCTTTACTCTTGAAAATTGTGCCGGTCTGAAAACCGCATCAAGATTAACGATTGATACTACTCCAATATCAAAGCTATCACACAGTACTTTAAAATTTTGATTGTCAACAACAGTATCGGGGTTTGCGAACTGATAGTTATATTTTTCTGCAATGGGGCAACTGACTTTAATGGCTTTTGATATTGTATCTAATGTTACTTCAAAATTTCCGGTATCAGTTTTAAAAGAATAATAGCCGCCTTGACTTGGAATGATTTTCTCTTGTATTAGTCCATTTTTTAAAAGCATAACAGGGATATTTTTAACCGGATTTGTATTAACTAAAAGGATGCACGACAATGATGTATCATTTATTATTCTTCCTGAAACATTAAAATTGACGGGACAATTATCAGGGTTATAGTCATAACAACTTGGCAAAGCATTTAATGCCGGTTGGCTGTTAATTATAGTTTGATAACCTGAAATACAGCTTACCAAAGTATTCTGAAAATTGAGGTCTTGAACATAAGCAGATTTGAAATCAGGCAAACATTTAATTGGGTTGTTGCTTAGGTTGCAACTTGTGAGCGTATCAGTTTGAAATTGCAAAAAAGAGATATTATTATTTGCAACATCTAAAATGCTGCCTCCAAAAATTGGGAGTGCATTTAGATTATTGTTGTTGGCTATTAAGTTACAGTAAAAAACGTCAATGCCACCGGAGTAGCTGTGATTTTTAATGGATTGAATTTGGTTAAAACTGCAATCTAAGGTTTCTACATAATCGGGAATTGTAAGTTGCGTAAGTTGATTGTTGTTAAGTACAAATTCACAAGGAGAGAAAGAACTTGTGTAGTTAGTGAAAGAGGGGAAAGAAGTTAATTGATTATTGGAAACATCAAGCAAATTAATAGGTTGATTTGTGATGATGCTTGGCAGTGATGATAGCTGATTAATTGCAGCATTAAAATTTACTAATTGGGTTGGAAAATTTACAATGGATTGTATTAAATTATTGTTCACAAAAACATCAGCAAGGCTATTTGGCAGTGTGTCTAAAACCGTAAGTTGATTATTTGTAGCAAAAAGTGAAATAAGTGATTGTGGTAATGGTGGTAAAAGATTCAACTGATTGTTGTTACAGTATAGCGTATTAATTGTATTCGGCAAATCAGGTAAACTGTTTAACTGATTGAAGCTACAATCCAGAGATTCTAATTGGGCGGATTGCAGGGCGGGTAGTGATAATAAATTGTTATTTGAGCAAGTTAGCTCTTTTAGCGAATTGGGCAGGGAAGGCAATGCAGCTACCTGTATTTGCTTGCAATAAAGTATTTCAAGATTCGGAGGCAGAGAACTTAGAGAACTGATTGGATTATTTGAACAGTTTAAATAGATTAATGAAACTGGCATATTTGAAAGGGCAGATAATTGATTAAAGGAACAGTTTAGTTGGGTTAAGTTGGCAGGTAAAGTGTTAAGATTACTAAGAGAGTTATAGGAGCAATTTAACTCTGTGAGGGAATCGGGCAAAACAGGTAAAGTATTTATATTATTGGAAGTAATGGTTACTGTTCGCAACGATGTTGGCAATGGATGTGCAACATTCGTTACATTGTTACTATGCAGGTCAAGCGAAATCAAGCCGTATGGAAGTTCCGGCAGCGATTGTATTTGATTCCATTTTGCGGCAAAACTCTTTAGATTTTTAAAATGTTTAACTCCTGAAATATCTGTTATCCCTTTGCTGCTACAATCAATAGCAGTAATATTTAGCACATCGTTGCAGGTGGTATCTAACAGATTGTTCTGAAAACATTGGGCAAGACCGGAAGTTTTCAAATGGTTTACGAAGTTGGTATCGGGCAAGACAACGAACTGAGATTTACTCTCAAAAAAGGAAAGCAGGCAGCACATAAAAAAGGCAGACAGGGCATAATTTCTGCTGCATTTCCGCTCCCTTACCTCCTCCAAAAGGGGATAAACAGCTACTGCACCTTTTCTCAACGATTGATTGAGATTCATAATTTTTATGGTTTAATACTTACCCAATTTCACTTGCAATTTGTCCTAATGTTATAGTTACGGTATCTTGAATAAATGATTTTAAATTCGATTCCAATTCTGTTATCTCCGCTTCTAATGAAATGATATGCGGCTTTACATTGAGGGGCACACTTGTAATAGTATTATTATTTTGTCCTTTTCTGCTATATCCGTTTGATTTTCGTTTGCCATTAGTCGAAGACTCTATAAACTCTAAAAATGCACCAACTGCAACGGTTGAATCGTCATAACCATAGTGGTGTATAGAAATTACAAGTTGATATTGTCTTTCTTCAGAAAGAACAAATGCAACTTTAAACCAACCTCTTGGTAATGTTCTATTAAAAAAGTAGTCGTGTAGAATTGCGTAGTCAACAATTTGATGTGAAAACCAAAAATATCTTTCAGATTCAGGGTATGCCAAATCTATGTAGATTTTTGCAACTTCTTCGGGAATCCGTTTTTTTAGTTCTTTTTCGGTTTCATTAAGTACGGTATTGCAGTATTTGAATATTTGTATTCTATTCTGTTGGATTTTGTCTAAGCGTTCTCTTTGAATGCCGTGTTTCCATGTTTCTACCTTTTGCGAGAAAACGTCTGCAATTTCTTCCAAAGATTTCTTTGATGAAGATGTATCGAGTTTGAGGTTTAATACTTCCTCAATATTTCGTTTTTCAACTTCGCAAAAATAGTCAACAAGGCTTTGTGGCTCGTTCTTATCGGCTTCTTCTAAACTATCAATGTATTTTTTCTTTTCACTCCCCTTTACAGTAAATGGAAATAGTCCATGTCGAATTAAAATCAAACTCGCCAATAACCTTGCTAATCTTCCGTTGCCGTCTTGAAAAGGATGTATCTGTGTGAAAGCATGATGAAACCAAGCTGCTATAATCACAGGCTTAATTTTTCTATCATCCAAAACTGATAATGCTGAAATCAGGTTGTCAATTTCTGCATCAACATGTACTGGTGGACAATAAAGAAAAACAGTTCCATCAATACGTTTGGGATTGTTTTCAAACTTTTTAAACTGTCCTTTAAGAAGATCGACTTTTACTATGTTACCTAAAGTATCAACTGCATCGGTCGTGTCTTGATGCTGAGTAATTAGTTGATGAAGTTCTAAAATAAACCCTTTAGTAATTTTTCGATTTTGCTTTACAACATCAAATACAAAGTCAATTGCATGAAAATGATCCTTTAGATATGCAAACAATTGTTTGGGTGCAATATTTGTGTCTCCGTGTTGTAAATATGATTCTACAAAGCCTTCTTTTATGAATGTTTGCGTAATGCCTTCTTTCAGGTCGTAAAGTTTCTCAACAATACCCGTTTCGATGGCATGTTGTCGCTTTAACTTGTTTAAGAAGTCTTCGTATTCTTCTGAACCTTCCTTTAGCTGTTCTCTTTTTCTAAACCAAGACGGAGCAAGGTCGTCAAGTTTTGATGTGTTTGAGGATAGCCATTTTTCGTCAAAACGTATTGGCTGCCAAATTGCAACTTGTTTTTCCATATTATCAAGGCGAATTTACGAATATATATCATGATAGTTTGTTACCTCCAGTGCTTGCTTGTCTGCTGTGGGTTGTCGGTCTGTCTGTTGTTGTCATTTTACACTGTCGGGAATGAGGTGCTAATAACAGCACTGTTTGCGCAAGTTTCGCCTTCGCCTGCGATTATTTCAGCAAGCCAAATGCCGAAGATGTGTTTGAAACTATCTACGATATGATGCACGAAGCAGAGCCGGAGGGTTTTCCTAAATGGTGAGAGGTGTTAGCTGCCAAAGTTTTGTGGAACTTCGGGGACTTGCATGACGTTTGCCTATTGCAGCGTATTTGTCTCGCAAGTCCCTATAAACCTAAGAGTGTATTATAATACCTCCGCTTTAAATCCTTTGCTTTTAATAATACCAATTACTTCGTCTTCGGTAATGCCTTCCAATTGTGCCGTTAATATTTTGTCGGGATTGCTGATATCTACATTCCATTTAGAAACACCAACATGGTTATCTAAATCGGCTTGCACTTTTGATACACATCCACCACAACTAAGATTGGTTTTGAATTTTATTTCTTTGTTTTCCATTGTTCTGATTTTTAACTGTTGATTAATACTGCAAATTTCGAAATAGTACAGTGATGAACTGTTGCGTTATTTCTTATTTGATTTGTAAGTTTTACTTTTTCCATTTCAACCGCAAACTGTTACTCACTACACTCACACTGCTCAAAGCCATTGCTGCGCCTGCAATCATTGGGTTGAGTAAGAAGCCGTTTATTGGATAAAGAATACCGGCTGCGATGGGGATGCCAATTACATTGTAGATAAATGCCCAAAACAAATTTTGTTTGATGGTGGCTACCGTGTCTTTTGATAGCTTGATGGCTTGTGGTATTTTACTTAGGTCGGATGAAATGATGGTCATTTTTGCTACGTCCATGGCTATATCGCTTCCCTTGCCCATTGCAATACTTACATCAGCAGTTGCTAATGCGGTACTGTCGTTTATTCCGTCTCCAACCATTGCTACAACTCTTCCCTGGCTTTGCAATTCTTTTACAAAGTCGGCTTTGTGTTGCGTCAATACTTCTGCTTTGTAATGCTGTATGCCTGTTTGTGCAGCAATGGCTTTTGCAGTGGCTTCATTATCGCCTGTAAGCATATAGAGGTCAATACCCATATCCTGTAACTGTTTGATAGCAGCAACGGATGTTTCCTTTATTTTATCTGAAATAGCAATAACAGAAAGTGCTTGTGAACTATCAGCAAACCAAATAACGGTTTTGGATTGATTGCCCCATTTATCGGCTTGCTGTTGTAATGTTGTTGCAATGCTGATATTGTTTTCAGCCAATAGTTTTTTATTGCCTACAAAATAAGTTTCATTGTTGTATTGTGCTTTGGCACCTTTACCCGTAATACTCTCAAAGGAAGTTAATGCAACGCTTTGTGCCTTCTCGAAATATTTCACCACCGCTTCTGCCAATGGGTGTTCCGATTGTTTTTCGATACTCAATAAAATAACTGCAGCGGCTTCATCATTATTCAACCATTGTATGCCGGTAACCTGCGGACGACCTTCGGTAATGGTTCCGGTTTTATCCAAAATAATAGCATTTACTTTTTTAGCCAGTTCCAAACTTTCTGCATCCTTAATTAAAATTCCGTTTTCTGCACCTTTACCTACACCCACCATAATGGCGGTTGGGGTTGCCAATCCTAACGCACAGGGACAAGCGATAACCAATACCGTAACGGCAGCCATTAATCCTTGTACCACTCCATTTTCTCCACCCAATGCCAACCATAATATAAATGTGAGTACAGCGATTGCGATGACTATCGGCACAAAAATACCTGCAATTTTATCTACCAATTTTTGTACGGGTGCTTTACTGCCTTGTGCATCCTGCACCATTTTTACTATTTGAGCAAGCATGGTTTCTTTACCAACCTTCACCGCTTTAAACTGAAAACTTCCTTTTTGATTAATGGTTCCGGCAAACACTTTTTCATTTTCTTTTTTCAATACTGGCACCGGCTCACCACTCAGCATACTTTCGTCCACATAAGAGTTGCCCGATAGTACCATACCATCAACAGCAATTTTTTCACCGGGTTTTACAAGGATGATATCACCTACATTCACGGCTTCAATAGCTATTTGTTTTTCCAATCCATCTGCCAATAAAATTGTTACTGTTTTAGGTTGCAATCCCATCAATTTTTTTATGGCAGACGATGTGTTGCCTTTTGCTTTTTCTTCTAATAATTTACCTAATAAAATAAAAGCAATAACAACTGCTGCTGCTTCAAAATACACATGCGGATGTAAACCACGTTGATGCCAAAAATTAGCAAACAACATATTGAACACACTAAACAAATAAGCAATGCCCGTACTCAATGCCACCAAGGTATCCATATTGGCTGAACGGTGTTTGGCTTGTTTCCAGGCGTTGATGAAAAAATCCCTGCCTAACCATACTACTACAGGTGTAGAAAATGCCCACATAATTAAATTGGCATAAGGCATATTCATAAAGAACATACCAATAACCACAACGGGCAAAGAAAAGATGACTGCCCAGATGGTTTTGTTTTTTAGTTGTTGATATTTTTCTGCATGGATGCTTTCAAGTGTTTCCTGTTGTTTACTTTCTTCTTCAATTAATAAATTATAACCTATAGATTGCACAGCTTTTTGCAGTTTTTCGGCATTGGTCATATTGGGAAGAAATTCAACGGTGAGATTTCCTGTAGCAAAATTTACTGACGCATTCACTACGCCTTCCTGCTGCTGTGTAATGCTTTCAACACTGCCGGCACAAGAAGCACAGGTCATACCCAATACGGGGAAAGTATGTTTGACGGTAGAAACACCATAGCCTAAATCTTTAATGGCTTTTACCGCATCGCTTACCACTTCATTATCCTTTACGGTAATAGCAGCCCTGCGATTGTTGAGTTCTACTTTGTGTGATTCGATGCCTTTTACCTGTGCCAGTCCTTTATCAACTATTAAAGCACAATGCTCACTCTCTACGTTTTCGAGCGGCAGGTAAATGGTTTCTTTATTTTGAGTTGCCATAATCTGTTATTTTAATTCGCTATACAAAGTTGGCGATTATAACAGCAATGGATGTTGTGGAATTATAGAATTGATTTGTAAAATTTATAGTTTGTCCAGCGGTTTTCTTTTGTCTTCTTTTATTTGTTTAAAATGACTTGGGGTGAGCCCGGTTACTTTTTTGAATTGATTGCTCAAATAGGCTACACTCGAATAGTTAAGCTGGAAAGCAATTTCGCTCAGAGATAATTCATCGTAAATCAAAAGTTCTTTCACCTTTTCAATTTTTTGAGCAATAAAATATTTCTCGATGGTGATGCCTTCCACTTCCGAAAACAGGTTGGATAAATAATTATAATCGTGGTGCAGTTTATGGCTCAACACTTCAGAAAGATTAGACTTGCTATCATTGTCTTGATGATGTACCAAGTCTATAATGGTATTTTTTATCTGCTCAATGAGCCTGCTTTTTTTATCGTCAATTAATTCAAATCCGAAAGTTTGTAAATGATTATTGATGATTTCTTTTTCGGTGTCGGTGATTTCCTTTTCCAATTCCAATTCGCCCAATTTTATATTCTGCGGATGATAACCCAGCTTTTGCAATTCGTTTTCCACTACCATAATGCAGCGGTTGCAAACCATGTTTTTGATGTAGAGTTTCATTACTGTTCTATTATTCTTCAAACGGTATTATAGTTGATTCTGAAATTTGTTTTTACATCAATTATCCTTCTCCAATGAGCGGTGGTTTTGACAACATCCTTTTGTCTTGTTCTGAAATAGCCGCCAACGGTTTTCGGATTGCCGAAGGCGGGGCATTTCAGCACTACTGTTCATTTGAAAAACTAAAGTTGAATATAGCACAAATGTTTCATAGAAGTTCGTCACCCCCGCTTTTGGCAATACCTTGTTAGCGGCTGGTTTACTACTTGTCATCTGCGATTGTGATATGCTCAACATTTCTCACTCTATTTTTTTCTAAGTCGTCAGGATTAACAAAGTAATACTTTACCTCAATGTCAGGATTTACCATTTTACGAATTGCTTTTGCCAATTGTCGTCCCTGCTCATTGTGTTGTCGCAAAACTGATAGGTCAGGAGGGTTTAAAATTTTTACACCATTCTCATACTTGTATTCATCCCATTTGTCAGGATTTGTTGCAACCCAAGTTGAAAAGGTATCAACAAAATTTTTGTCAGCATTGGAAATGTTTTCAGGTTTAAGGTATCCTTTTAAAGTATAAAGACCTGTCGGATTATACCCTGCAAATACTGTTAGGAATTTTTCTGGTTTGTCGGCAAAGATTTCTGAAATTGATTTTGCTCCGTAATCTTTTAGTAGCTGAACTATTTTTTTCATTGGTTCAGCACCGCCTCTATCTTCTGTCTCTTCAAAAAACTGGTCAAACTCTGCCCAATCTAAGAGTGATTCAGCAGTATCACTTGAAACACAATTTGGATTTGCTCCGGCTTTAAGCAACAATTCAACTACTTCTGGCCTTTGGGTTAATGCAGCATCAAATAAGCAGTTAAATCCTTCTTCTGCATTGTCAATGTCGGCACCCAAGACGATAATCAGTTGAATAAACTTTGTATCAAGTCCATCTTGAATATTGGAGATTGCATCTATCAAAACGCTGTCACCTTTACTATCAACAGCATTGATGTTAGCACCTTTGGTAATCAAGTTACGGACTTTTTTCTCATCAGGTTTGTCCTTAGTAAATTCAGCAAAAAGTGAATTGTCAAGGTCGTTGTCTGTCCATCTAAAACTCATTTTATTACTTTCATTGTAATCATTAATTGTCGTGTTTGCTCTGTCGCTCAAAACTTGCCGCTAACTCGCTGACTTACGCACCAAACTTACGAGAACAAACTCAAAACAGGGTGAATTTGCGCAAGTTTCGCCTGCAATATGTTCAGTAAGCAAAATGCCGTGGAGGTGTTTGAAACTATTTACGATAGGATGCACGAAGCGGAGACGGAGGATTTTCCAAAATGGTGAAAGATGTTTTTAAAGCGCATTTCAAAACATTATCCCCACGCCCGCGGTCATACGTTGATAGGTTCTGTAAATATCAAACACCGGGCTGCCCTCAAAATCGTATCTAAAAGTGGAACGGCTTTTTTGCACGGCATAGCCAATGTTTAATGCCACCGATACCCGGCTTTGGGTGTAGAAACGTACTCCTGCCGAAGTTGCAACATACACGCCTCCATAATTGGGTTTTCGCGTAAATACCAAACTTTCCGATTCGTTTTCTTGTACTAAAAACCCATAGCCTGCATCAACCGATGCAAAGGGTGTAATTTTTCTTTTTAAAAATTCCGACTGCACTCGGCAAAAAAGCGGAACAAATGATTGGAAATGCCCTGTATATCTATCGAACCCAACGCCCCCGCCAATAAATAAATAAGGAAAAAATCGATAGCCATGTATAGTGCGCAAACTAATGGCAATGTTTTCTCTGCGTTGCACCAAATCATCGCAGTAGTAGCAGTTTTTGGGAATGGAATACACTTTTTCAAAGCCAACCAACACGCCCGTTTCTACACTGCCCATGTAACCCTTATGCTTTGCATAAAACATCTTTGATGGTCTTTGCAATAAACTGTCTTTTTTTTGTGCATGCAGCAACTGAGTAAGCGCAACAGAACAAATTATAGCAGTAATTTTGAATGTGTTTTTAAGCATCAGGCAACGGTTTTGAAATATGAAACGTTTGTAGGTCATAGAAAGGTTGTCTCACTCAAAAAAAAATAATAGTATGAATCGCATTCTAATTCTCTTTGTTATTGCAGCTTGTAGTTTTTCATCGTGTAAAAAAGATTGCTTGCAAACGGTAACTTATACAACTTACGAACCCGTTTATATTTCTAAAGAAGAACTGCGCAGTGCTGTAAAAACAATGCCGGCCCAAGCACTGAAAAAGCCAGGCAAAATTTATTTGTTTGGCAAGTATCTTTTCGTGAATGAAATTGATAAAGGCATTCACATTATTGACAATAGCAACCCTTCTTCTCCGCAAAAAGTTTCATTCATCAATATTCCGGGAAACCTAGATATGGCGGTGATTGGCGATGTGCTTTATGCCGATAGCTATGTTGATTTAGTAACATTGAATATTGCAAATCCGCTTGCCGCTATTGAAGTGAACAGAATAGAAAATGCTATTCCCGACAGAAGTTTTGCGGGCTATTACTACGACCCCTCAAAAGGTGTTGTAACCGAATGGAAGGAAGTGCAAAAAACCGATAGTTTAAATGCCGATTGCAGTGGCAGCAACGGTGGCTGGTGGGGCGGTGGCGGCCCTTTTTTAGAAGATAACTTTGGCGGACCCGTAGCAAATACTGCCGGTAGTGTAAAAACAACTACTATCGCTTCGGGTAAAGGCGGCTCTATGGCTCGCTTTGCTATTTCCGGCAGTCGCTTGTACATAGTTGATAACAGTAATCTCAAAGCTTTTTCCATCAGTAATCCTTCGCAACCGATACAAGCATCAACGGCAAACATCGGCTGGGATATCGAAACTATTTTTCCTTACCAAGATAAGCTCTTTATTGGTTCGCAAACAGGCATGAGAATTTATTCATTGAGCAACCCCGATGTGCCGGCAATGTTGGGAAGCTACATGCACATGACGGCTTGCGACCCAGTAGTCGTAGAAGGCAATCATGCATTTGTAACACTGCGTTCGGGCTCGCCTTGCACCAATGCAAATAATCAATTGGACGTGATTGATATATCCAATGCTGCCGCTCCCAAGTTGCTCACTACTTATCCTTTTACTAACCCTCATGGCTTGGGAATTGACAACGGCACTTTGTTTATTTGCGATGGCAGCGATGGCTTAAAAGTATTTGATGCAACAGATGTAATGAAAATCACCGCCAATTCACTTTCGCATTTTAAAAATATTCAATCAACAGATGTGATACCGCATAACAAACGCTTATGGATGACGGGGGCAGATGGTTTGTATCAATACAACTATGCTGATATAAACAACATAACTTTGTTGAGCAAAATTGGCAAAGAATAAAACGATAAATTCGACACAAGCATACTTTGGCTCAAAGCCAGTGTGCAACTAACTAAATGGAAGTAGCCTATAAGCAAACCTTGCAGGAACTGATAGATGGATGTCTTGACAATAATCGCACGGCACAAAAGCGCTTGTACGAAAGATATTACGGACAGTTGATGGGCGTGTGTATGAGGTATGCCTCGTGCAAAGACGATGCAACAGTAATGCTGAACAATGCTTTTATGAAAATTTTTACAACAATAAAACAGTGTAAAAATACAGGAGGAAATATTGAAGGTTGGATGTATCGCATTGTAGTGAATACCGCGATAGATCAATTGCGTAGCGAAACCCGCCACCAACACACCGATATAGAAAAAGCAGTGTATAAAGAAGAAAGTTTTGATGTGATAGCAAGTATGGAAGCCGAAGAAATAATTGCATTGGTGAACCAACTCACGCCTGCTTATCGTGCAGTGTTCAACCTGTTTGCAATAGAAGGTTTTACTCATGTAGAAATAGCAGAAATGTTGGATATAAACGAAGGAACTTCTAAAAGCAATTTGTTTAAAGCACGCATGAAATTGCAAGAAATGATTCGATTAAGAAACGAAGTAAAAGTTGATGTTTATGCAAAATGAAATGAATGATAAAAGGCTGCGTGAAAAGCTCGGCAGTTACCATGCTCCATTTGATGCAAATGCATGGACGCAAATGAATGCAATGCTCGATAATCGGAAAAAGCGCAGGGGCTTCTTTTGGTTATGGTTTAGCGGCACATCTGTAGCAGCGGTGATGGCCGCAATGTCGCTAACATTGCTATCGCCACAGCAAAATGCTATTGAATCTGCCGAGCTTACATCTGCTGTTGTTGCTGAAAGTGTTTCATCAGAAACTACTCAGTTCAAATCAAACGAATTGATGGAGCATAGCTCAGCAGCGCAAACAGGCAACGCAAAAAATATTCATAACGCAAAAGTTGCATCACATCTGTTAGCAACGAATGAAAGTAACGCAACCCTGTTATTATCAGAAAATCGCTCCATATCGAAAAGCGATGAAAATACATCCTCAAGTAAGTCTTTGCGCAAAGCAGCAAAACGCAAATACAAGGCATTGATTACACATAACCATCAATCCACACAAAGCTCTGTTAAAGCATCCATAACAGAGGAGAAAAGCTCAGAGCCAATTGGTGCAGAAAGCAAAAGCGTGCTGTTAGCTTCTATCAATCCGCTTCCGGTAGTTTTGTTAAGTACAAGCAACAGCGAAAATGAAATTTCAAAGAAAACTGATGCAGAGGAAGGGGTTGTAAAACTTCCTATAAAGCGAAAGTTGTTTCATTACGAATTGGGTATTGTTGCCGGGGCTTCGGCTTCGTTTACACAAGGTATATTTTATAATAATCCAAATTGGTTTGCAGGTGTTCAACAAGCATTCCGTTTTGGCAAGTATGTAGCTGTTACAAATGCCATTCAATACAGCAAAACAGCTTTTTCGCTACATCATGTTGCAAACACCGATAGCGCTTTTTCGCCTTCGTACTATTCCTCAACTATTCATTCGGTAGCTATTCCTATTGGTTTAAATGTATATCCCGTATCATCTAAAAAAGTGAACTGGTATTTAGGTGTCGGAATAGTGAATCACATAAAAGTAAAAGAGAACTTAAATTTTGAAGTGCCCGATGAAGTTGCGAAGCAGATGGATAAT
>CAZYXR010000028.1:26626-36263 GCA_964650845.1 uncultured Chitinophagaceae bacterium | reverse complement strand
ATGGCGAAGTTCCATGTCATAAACTCAACTATTGGGCGCGTGCCATTCATTGCGGCTCCCACGCCAATGCCGGCAAAGCCAAGCTCGGAAATAGGCGTATCAATCACGCGCTTTGCGCCAAACTCTGCCAACATTCCTTGGCTCACTTTATAAGCTCCATCATATTCGGCCACTTCCTCTCCCATCAAAAAAACTGTGCTGTCTCTGCGCATTTCTTCGCTCATGGCTTCGCGTATGGCTTCACGGTATCTTATTTTTTTCATATCGTTCTTTAAAAGGCTGCAAAATAAAAAAGGCTGGCAATGATGCCAACCTTTTTGGGCGTCTGATGGGGCTCGAACCCACGACCAATGGTACCACAAACCACTACTCTAACCAACTGAGCTACAAACGCCAAACGGTCGCGAAAATAATCAGAGAAAGGAATTTTCCGAAAAATTGTTTTAAAACTTCTGCAAAAAAAATCTTTCCATCGTTATTATGCGTGTGTGTAAAGTTTTATTGCTGAAAAATCATTCGGTTGGTTTAATTACCGCAATACCTAATTCTTTCAACTGTTTTTCATCTACGGTAGTTGGTGCATCCATCATTAAATCTCTACCGCCAGAAGTTTTCGGAAAAGCAATTACATCGCGAATAGTTTCGCCACCCGTCATTAACATTACCATGCGATCTAATCCGAATGCGCAACCGCCATGCGGTGGTGCGCCATACTTGTAAGCATCAAGCATAAAACCAAAACGACTTTGTTGTTCGGCTTCGCTCATGCCCAATTTTTGAAAGACACGCTTTTGTAAATCGCGGTTGGTAATACGAATTGAGCCGCTGCAAATTTCGTTTCCGTTCATCACCATATCGTATTGCTGCGCGCGCACTCGCAATGGCTCGGTATCAAAATACTGCAAATCATCTTGGTTGGGTGCGCAAAATGGGTGATGTACAAAAATAGTTTCGCCCGATTCTTCATCTAATTCAAACAATGGAAAATCTACTATCCAAAGAATGCTCCATTTATTTTCGTCAATCCATTTGTTCTCTTTTGCCAAGTGCAATCGCAAATCGCCTAAGCTTTTACGCACCTTAGCAATTTTATCGGCAGCAATCAAAATCAAATCGCCTTTTTCGGCATTGAAGTTTGCGCCAATTGCACGTAGTTGCTCTTCATTATAAAACTTATCTATTGAAGATTTTACTGTTCCATCTTCGTTGAAGCGAATATTTATCAAGCCTCCCAAGCCACGATGGCTTGCTTTTACAAATTCGGTAAGTTCATCTAATTGTTTGCGCGAATGTGCTGCACAGCCTTTTGCATTGATACCGGCTACTAAACCACCGGTGGCAATGGTATTATTAAATACAGCAAAATCACTTGCCGGAAGTGAGGTGTTCAACTCGGCAATTTTGCAATCGAAGCGCAAATCGGGCTTATCGCTTCCATAAAACTTCATAGCATCGTTGTAGGTTAGGCGTTGAACTTTACCTACTTCATAATTCAATATTTGTTTAAATACATGCTGCACCATTCCTTCAAATGTGTTCAGAATATCATCTTGCGAAACAAAGCTCATTTCGCAGTCTATCTGTGTAAATTCGGGTTGGCGGTCGCCTCTAAAATCTTCATCGCGAAAACATTTTACAACTTGATAATAGCGATCCATACCTGCCACCATCAACAACTGTTTTAAAATTTGTGGCGATTGCGGAAGGGCATAAAAACTACCTTGCACCAAACGCGATGGCACTAAAAAATCGCGAGCGCCTTCGGGTGTGGATTTGATGAATGTTGGAGTTTCTATTTCGCAAAACTCTTGTGCATCTAAATATTCGCGTACAGACTTTACAATTTTTGCACGGGTTAAAAGAATGTCTTTCAACTTTGACCTGCGAATATCTAAGTAACGATACTTTAAGCGCAGCTCTTCGCTGCCGTCAGTATCGTTTTCTATCATAAATGGTGGCAACTCGGCTTCGTTGAGAATGGTAAAATCATCTACCAAAATTTCAACTTCGCCTGTTGGGATGTTTGTGTTTTTGCTTGTGCGCTCGGCAACGGTGCCCTGAACTTGAATCACAAACTCGCGCCCAAGTTTATTCGATTTATCGGCCAATGCGGCATTACTTTCTGTATTAAATGCCAATTGGGTTACTCCGTATCGATCGCGCAAATCAACAAAGGTAAGCGCACCTAACTTGCGCACGCGCTGCACCCAGCCGCCAAGGGTTACTTTTTGCGATTGATGCGATAAACGAAGTTCTCCGCAGGTATGTGTTCTAAGCATAATTTAAAATTAAAGGCTGCGAAAATATACTATTTGCTGATACAGATTGCACTGCTTAATCAAACAATTCAAATAGTTTTTCAGGGGTGGTTAAATGGTGTGTTTGAATGCCTAACATTTGGGCTGGTGTAAGGTTTTCGGCTTTATCATCTATAAACAAAGTTTCGGCAGGAACAAGTTTTTGTTCGTTTAATACTTGATTGTAAATCTGCATTTCGGGTTTGCGGCTGCCCATTTCGTGCGAGTAATAGGCATGATGAAAAAAATCGCGAAAGCTGTTTTTGCCTAATTGCTTTTTAGCAACTACATCCAATGTGTCGGCATGAATTTGATTGATGTTGCTGAGGGCAAAAACCTTGTATTGCGTTCTTAACTTATCTAACAAATCAAATTTTGATTTTGGGTAACTGATAAGAATTGAGTTCCACGCATCGGTAATTTGCGCATCCGAAACATCATCTCTCAGATATTTTCGCAACTCTAAGAAAAATTCTTTTACGCTTATTTCGCCTCTTTCAAATCGGTCGAAAATTTTCTCTTGCTTTGAATAAGAAACTATTTCGGCAAAATCAACTTTGGCTAACTTTTGAAACTCGCCAACAGTTACTTGATAATCTATATCTACCAATACATTTCCTATATCGAATATGATATTGCGGATGTGAGCAAACTTGGGTTTTAGCATTTAGAAGTTATACAGACCGCTGTCAATTGTTTTTTTAATACCTTCTTCTAATTGTGTCATTGGCCTGCCAAGCAGGGCTTTCATTTTTGATATATCGGGCTTGCGTCTGCTCATATCGCCTTCTGCCAATGGCGGCAGGTAAACCATTTTCGATTTTGAATTTGTAAGTTGCAAAATAGTGTTTGCCAATTCAATAACCGGAAGTTCAATATCGCTGCCGATATTCACAGTGTCATTAACATGCTTGTTGTGATACATGGCGTTTACACAGGCTTCAATGTTGTCGTCTTTATAACAAAATGTGCGCGTTTGCATTCCATCGCCATAAATGGTAATGGGGTTGTTATTCATCGCAGCATTTATAAAACGGCTCATCACAAAGTCGTTGCTTTGCTTAGGGCCATAGGTATTAAAGAATCGGAAAATGGTGTAATCTAAATTATATTCTTGGTAATAACTGCGCAAGAATGCTTCGCCTACATTTTTTACCACGGCATAAGGCAGGCGTGAGTTAAGCGGTGTTGTCATTTCGTTTTGCGGATGCTCGAATGGCTCGCCATACACTTCGGATGACGAAGAGAAAAACACCCTGCGCACACCTGTGTTTTTGCACAAATCTAAAATGTATTTCAACCCCGAAATATCGCTTAGCACGCTTACGGGATTTTCGAGCGTTCGTTTTACCCCCACCACTGCGGCATAATGAAAAACGTAATCGAATTTATAGGCCATCATTACTGCACTAATGTCGCGATACTCGTTGCAGTTACATTTTATGAACTTCCAATTGTTGCTGTTGGATTGTGGCAATCGTTGTCGAGTGCCCGTTGAAAGATTATCGACAATTACAACAAAATTATCGGGGTTTTCTATCAGCTTATCTACTAAACAACTGCCTACAAATCCGGCTCCACCGGTTACAAGAATTTTTGTCATTTTTTACTCGGTTATATCCATTAAATATTTGCCGTATCCACTTTTTAGCAAGGGTGTAGCAAGGTCTTTCAATTGTTGTGTGGTTATAAAGCCTTGTCGCCAAGCTTCTTCTTCTATACAGCCTACTTTTAAACCCTGTCTTTGCTCAATTACTTGCACAAACTGCGATGCCTGCATCAAAGAATCGAAAGTACCCGTATCTAACCAAGCTGTGCCTCTGTCTAAGATTCCCACACTAAGTCTATTTTGTTCTAAATATACTTTGTTTACATCTGTAATTTCGTATTCGCCACGCGGGCTGGGCTTTAAGTTTTTAGCTACTTCAATTACATCATTGTCGTAAAAATACAAACCCGGCACTGCATAATTGCTTTTAGGCATTTTAGGTTTTTCTTCTATCGAAATAGCTTTACCATTTTTATCGAACTCCACCACACCATAACGTTCGGGGTCGCTTACGTGATAAGCAAACACAACACCACCGGATGTATTAACAGCTTTCGATTGCAACAAAGCATCTAAGCCGGAACCATAAAAAATATTATCGCCCAATATCAATGCTGCCGAGTCGTTGCCAATGAATGAGTCGCCAATTACAAATGCTTGCGCAAGTCCATTAGGAACTTCTTGAACACGATACTCAAAACGACAGCCAAACTGACTTCCGTTGCCAAGCAATCGTTCAAAATTTGGCAAGTCTTGCGGTGTTGAAATAATCAATATTTCATTGATGCCTGCTTTCATCAATACGCTAAGCGGATAATAAATCATTGGCTTGTCGTAAATGGGCATAATTTGTTTACTGATGGCATAGGTAATGGGATACAACCTTGTACCGCTGCCGCCTGCCAAAATAATTCCTTTCATAATTACAGTTTGATATTAGGATTTGGCACAGCAATCAATCTGTCTTCTACAGATTTTACTTTGTCTGCTTGTTTATCCACTTCCTTTTGTTTTGCTTCTTTGGTTTTATTCAACTTATCTATTGTATTTTCTTCGTTGCGAATTTCTGCGCGGCATTTGTCAATATCCTTTGCCATTTTCTCTTTTTCGCTATACAGTTTTTTCTTTTCGCTTTCAAATTTAGACAAGTCTTTCTCGGCTGTTTTTTTAGCATCACCCAAAGTATTCATAGTAACAATGGCGTTTTTTTGCTGTGTAATTTGAGAGTTTTTAGACTCTATCTCAGCATCAACCCTTCTGATTTCTGCCTCGTTTTTTTCTATTTTTCTTTTAGACTCACTGATATTTTTATTGCTTTTATCGTAGTCTTTTTCCATTGATTTCAAATCAGCTTCCAGTGTTTTCAATCCTTTTTTTTTAGCTTCTAATTCTTCTTCAATAACTCCTCGGGTAGCAATGTTTTTAAAATCGGTGAGGTACTTTTCAATTGCAAGTAGCTTTTCTGCAGAGGATGAATCTTTTGAAATAAATGTCAATTTACTTGTATCGCCTTCGGCAAAAAAAGTTGTAACTCTTATATCCTGAACTGTAGATAAAATATTTGCGTAAATATTAAATGGCAAAGGAGAAATGTTTTTTTCTACCGCGCCTACAAGCACCCACTCGCCAGTGTTATTTACAAGTTTTGCTTTTGTGTTTCGTGTTACATATTTGCCCCAAAGTGTTTCTATATCTTTAAGTTTTGCCGATGGCACAACTACGGCAAACGATTGTTGATTGCCTAAACTCATTTGCTTATTTTCAATAACAATTCCTGTATTGGCTTGCGCAGCATCTTGCGCATTGATGGTGTTGAATATTGCTATTGCAAACAGTACGGATAATAATTTTTTCATGATTGTGTTTTTAAAACGGTTGCAAAAAAAACAAACCTTTTCATTTTATTGATAAAGGTTTGGATAATTGAGATAATGAATTCTTTCTAATCTTAAAAAATCAAATGCGAATGCGTGCTTTTCATCGGCAGCGAACTTTTCTTCTGAAGTAATTTTCCATTTTTCTTCATTCCATTTTGGAAAAAAAACATCAGCCTCGGGAAAAACAGCATGAACACGGGTAATGTATAAAGTATGTGCCAGCGCAAGAGCTTGATTGTAAATTTGTGCTCCGCCAATAATCATCAAATCTTTTTCGCCTGCATTTTGCGCAATTGATATGGCATTATTTAGGCTCGATGCTAACAAACAATCCTTTGCTTCAAAATCTGAATTGCATGTAACCACAATATTTACTCTGTTAGGCAGCGGCCTGAATTTAGGCGGTAAACTTTCAAAAGTTTTTCGCCCCATCACTACATGATGATGAAGGGTGATTTGTTTGAAGCGCTGCATATCTAACGGTAATCGCCACAGCAGGTCGCCATTTGCGCCAAGTTCAAAATTTTCTCCAATTGCTGCAACAATAGAAATGTTCATCTGTTCTTACATTTTATTCTGCTTATCAATTTTAACTCAAACGAACGCAATCGCTATTATCTTAAAATGGTAATACTACCTTTAAAATCTTTGCGAATGTGGTTGTCAATCCAAACAATATTAAGTGAGTAAACGAACACACCGGGCTCTACATATTTACCATTAAACATTCCATCCCACTTAAAGTTTCTATCGGTAGATTCATATACTTTTTCGCCCCAACGATTGAATAACATAAAACGCATTTGTTTCCAAGCTTCCTTGTTGCCAAATACTTCCAAGAAATCGTTCCTGCCATCGCCACCCGGACTAAATGCATTGGGCACAAAAACAGGATAGTCGGGAATAACTTCAATGTTTACAGAATCTACCCAAATACATCCGTTTGTATCTACAGCGGTAATTTCATACAACATCGAAGAAATTGGATTCACCACCGTTGAAGTGCATCCAACACAGCTTAAGTATTGAGAAGGCCTGTAAGTTAAAGTTTGAATTACTGTGTTTGGTGAATTGGTTATCTGTATAGGCACTTTGCCGCCAAGCAAAATACTGGTATCGGCAGGTGTGGCAAAGATTTTAAAAATCGAATCATTAAATACTTCCAACGTAGTATCTGAAGCGCAATTCCTGGAATCGTTTACGGTAACAGAATAAATTCCTTGTGCAAGATTTGTAATATCGTCAGATAAACCACCGTTGCTCCAAGTGTATGTAACCGGGGCAACACCTCCTGTTTGTGTAAGATAAACTGCACCATTTTCTAATGGCGGGCAAGTAACATTTACCACAAAAGGCAATAGTGATATTTTAGGCAATACATCAATAAAAATAGCTGTTTCAGTATAAGTACATCCGTTAGCATCGGTAACAGTCAAATCATACAATCCCGTAGGGAAGCCATAAATAAAGTTGCTATCAGATGCAGCCGGATTCCAAGTGTAAGTATATCCTAGTGTTCCGCCCGAGGCATTTGCCGAAATTGTACCATCGCTAAAGCCGGGGCAAGATTCAGGTGTAGTGGTGGGCGCTGCAGTTAATATTGTTGGCTCGGTAACAATTATGTTTTGAATAGTAGTGGTGCAACTATTGGCATCTGTTATGGTTACAGAATATCCACCTGCTGGTAAAGTGCAATTTGTAGTAGCAGTTGCACTATTGCTCCATGCGTATGTGTAGCCTGCTGTTCCACCATTTGCTTCAACAAAAATGCAGCCATTGCTTCCGCCAAAACAACTAACATGCACTACAGAATCACTTACTACTAGCTGCGTAGGTTCAAAAACATCTGCACTTATTGAATCTCTGCAACCATTGGCATCTGTTAGCGTTACAGAATAATTGCCTCCGCCTACGGCATTGATGTCTTCTGTAACTGCGTTATTGCTCCATAAGTAAGTATAAGTTAATGTGCCGCCACTTGCAGTAAGATCCACACTTCCATTTGCATCGCCAAAACACATTAAATCTACATGAGCTGTGCTTAAAACAATTTCAGTAGGCTCGTTAAAGTTGTTTGAATCGGTTGCTGTACAACCATTGGCATCGGTTGCTACTACCGAATAACTTCCGGCTACTGCACTTAAATTTTGAGTGGTATCACCATTGCTCCACAAAAACACAAATGGATTTGTGCCTCCTATAAGTGTTAATGCTATTTGTCCATTTCCACCAAAACACAAAGCATCTGTAGCTGTTGAAGAAAGCTGCAAAGCCGCAGGCTCAACAATTGTTGCCGTGTCTGTTGCTGTGCAACCGTTTACATCTGTTACCACTACATCATAAACACCAGCGGGTAAGGCACTTATACTATCTACGGTAAAACTATTGCTCCATAAATAACTGTACGGAGAAGTGCCCCCTGTTGCATTCACTTTAGCATTTCCATCTGCTGCACCAAAACATGTAATATCATTAGCAGAAATAGATGCCCGTAAAGTATCTGCTTCGTTTACCAAAAAGCTATCTGTTAATGTACAACCATTTGCGTCAGTTAATACTATGGTGTAATAATTGCCACTTAAACCGGTTGCAAAACTATCTGTTACCCCCGGCAATTGTATCCATTGATAAGAATATGGGTAAACACCGCCACCCGAAGTTAAAACTATACTACCATCTGCCGAACCTGGGCAACTAACTGGTGTAGTAAGCAATGTATCAAGCGTTAATGGTGGTGGCGAGGAGATAACAATATTCAATGAATCAATACAATTGTTTTGGTCTATTACATAAAAAGTATGAATACCAGGACATAAACTAATCGCTCTTGTTGAGTCAGAAACACCAGGCATATCCCATATAAAACTTAGCAACCCTGTTCCACCCGAGGCATCTGCTAAAGCACTACCATCACAAACATTTGCACAAGAAGCGGAAGTAGTATCTAATAGCTCCGCCACCAATGGCAACGGATCTGATATGGTTCCATTTGCAACAGCGGTACATCCATTTGCATTGTCGGTTATTGTTACTTCATAGCTGCCTGCGCACAGCCCCAAAAGTTGCGGTGTTGTTCCTCCTGTATTCCACAAATAAGAAAAGCCCGAGCTGCCACCAATACCAACAACCCTGATTGTACCATTACAAAGTCCAGCGCAGGTTGTATTTGTTAAACTGTCAATGTAGGCAATAATTCCCGCACCTGCACCAACCACAGTACTCGATTCGGTAGTGCAGCCTGTTGCATTATCAGTTACAGTAACTCGATAGCCACCAGCAAACACAGCAGTTACAAACGAATCGGTGTCGGTAATTGGTGATTCCCATTGATAAACATAATTTCCTGTAGGGTTTGGAATTGCAGTAATGCTACCATTGGGCCCACATGTAGCAGGCGTAGTTGTAAAAGTAAGTGTGGGTGGTGGCTTTACCTGAATTTCAAAAACCGTGTCGGACGAACAATAGCCGGTTGGGCTGTAACCCGTTAATACGTAAGTGGAATTAAATGGCGGTTTGGCAATAACCACAGCACCTGTATCGGCACTTAAAAAACTTGGCGGAGCCCATTCATAAGCACTAGCGCCAGTAGCTGTTACTATTGCACTGTCTCCGGGGCAATAAGCTAAATAGCCACTAAAACCCAATACCGGAGTTGGCTCTACAATAAGATAAATAGAATCGTTAGGCGAATATCCGCAACAAGAAGTGCTGATTTTTACTTTAATTTTAAATGTACCTACCGTATTGAATTGAAGGTTTGGCAACTCTTCGTATTGTGGACCTTCGTAAAGAGAGGGCGACAATGCCCCTCCAAAATCCCATAAAAATGAATCGGCAGCAGGAATAACAGCAGTGAAGGTTGCTCTATCGTATTGACAAATAATAAACGTATCGCTATTGTTTACTTGCGATGC
>CAZYXR010000028.1:25420-26616 GCA_964650845.1 uncultured Chitinophagaceae bacterium | reverse complement strand
GCAATATCGGGAACGTAACTGTTAGCATCAATAGGTATTATGGTAAAACCAGTATAGTTGTTTGCACCGTATGCAATATCTTTTCTTCCAAAAGTAGAATATTGAGATGTAAGCGATGCGGCATTACCAGTTTGAGGATTAGCACCGTTTCCTAAATTCCAAGTATTCGCACTTGCTGATGAAAATGTAATATCTCTGAATGTACAATTTGTATTGGATGCCGTTATTGCTGGCTGCGATGAAAGTGCAAACGCGTAATCGGCCGTTGTTGGATTTGCGCCACCATCTACATAAACCAACATGGAAGAACCAGCCCAGCCACTTCCACCATTTCCTCCATTTCCTCCACGTCCACCATTTCCTCCAGCACCACCAACTGCTCCGCTGGTAGCTGCACCACCAGCACCTCCTACTCCACCGTTGCCACCGGCACCTCCTACACCGCCCGTACCTGCAAACCCCCCAACCGTTGGCGAAATTGAACAGTCATTAAAGTTACCATTGTTTCCACATAAGTATAAGTACACGGCAGTGGATGCGCCACCACTCGTGCCACCTAAACCGCCTGCGCCACCTTGCCCGCCACCGCCACCACCGCCACCACCTGCACCACCGCCTTCTACACAGCCAAATGCACAAATAAAATGATCTTCACCTCCGCCTCCGCCTCCGCCTCCGCCTCCTGTTCCTCCTCTCCCATCAGCTCCATCTGTTCCATTTGCTCCCGGTATAAAGAAACCCGCTTGGACACTAAAAATTGCTCCTTGAGTACCGTTTGTCCCTGCGGTTCCCGCAGTTCCATTTCCCCCAGCTAACCCTGGCTCTCCAGATTCGTTGCAAAATAGCCCATCACACCCTTTTACTCCAGCAGCACCAGCGGCTCCTCCATTTCCTGTGTTATTTACTCCACCGCCTACACCCCCTGCTCTTCCATTATTTAGACCCGTGCCGCCACTACCACCACCGCCACCGCCACCACCGGCACGTGTGTTAGCGGAAGCAACACCCGCATTTCCCGCATTCATTGCACCAGCGCCAGCACCACCGCTTCCACTTGCGCCAAATCCTGTACCGCCTCCTGCACCACCATTTCCACCATTTCCATTTCCATTAGTATTATCTACATCGCCACTACCTCCGGCAGTGCCATTAGCCCCCACAACACCTGCTGCACCAATTCCACCCGAGAACCCATC
>CAZYXR010000028.1:11768-25410 GCA_964650845.1 uncultured Chitinophagaceae bacterium | reverse complement strand
CCGCCTTTTCCGGTAATTATTTGGCATCTTACAAAATCATAATCGCTACAATTGGCTAAGTGAAAAACATAATTGCTTACACCAGGATTGCCTGCCGTAGCAGCAGGGCAATCATCTGTTTGGAAGGTAATATCCTGAAAACGAAAATAAGTACTACTATTCATATAAATCAACACTACTCGTGGAGCGTATGAAGGACCTTCATAATTTGTACAGGTTCTTCGTATTGTAGTTAAACCCGGTGTACTTGTTTTTGCCCATGTGCTTGGGTTAAATCCACCCTCGATAGTTGTATAACTTGTTATATTGTATATGGCAGAATCGAGAATGTAATTGCCCTGCGCAAGTTTGATAAGCGAGTTGTTGCATTGTGCTTTTGCAATGGCGCCTTTCAAATTAGTTGGGTTCGCTTGTGTTCCATCTCCTGTGCCAGAAACTGTTGCATAAATTACTGCACATGCTTGTGGCGGTGGCGGTGGGCTTGAGTTAATTAAAACAGGTATTGTATCGCTCGGGCAATTATTTACATCTAAAGCAGAAACCAAATATGTGGTAGTGCTTGTAGGCGAAGCAACGGTAATAGCGCAAGTATCGCACGAAAGTCCCGCTGATGGCGACCACTTAAATCTGGTAGCATTACTTGTAGCTGTAAGTTGTATGCTTCCGCCTGCACAAATAGTTGCCTGTGCAGGATAAACAGTAATGGTAGGTTTTTTATTTCGGGTAACCACAACCTGATCTGTTTTTACACAACCATCGGTATAGGTAATAGATAGTGTATAGATTGTGGTTGTTTGTGGGTTTACAGTTATTGTTGCGCCATTTTGAGTGTTTACACCATCGCTCCATTGGTAACTTTGCACGGTATTGGGCGGTGCCGTAGTTGAACCCGTAAGTGTAGTTGATTGCCCGGGGCACAAATTTACATCTGGTCCTGCAACTGCTGGCGGCTGCGGACAAGGCAACACAATAATAGTAAACGAACGAGTTCCTTGCCCGGTAATGGGACAATTATCATCTTGAACTGTTACCGTAAAAATATGAGTACCCGTATCGGCCTGCGTGGTTTGCCAACAGAAAGTACCTACCGGCCTCTGCCCTGTTGTGGTTGTAAAGTTTCCTGCCGGTATAGAATTATTCCATGTCATAGAAACATTATCGGCTGCATCGTTATCAGCACTATTCATACTTACACAAACATCTTGCCCTGCATAAATCGTGGTAGTGGTATTAGAGCCGCCACCAATTCCAGAAACCGTAGGGTTTTGATTGCTGCAATTAATAACTGTGTATTGAATATCGCGTACTATGGTACTTATTAGTTGTCCATTCCTATACTCTTTTACCTGAACTGCAATAACAGAAACTTGCAGTTGGGTTGGGGTAAAATTCACATCTCCATTGGAAGGGTTGATGGTAATTCCACTTTGTGTAGTAAGTGGGTTGTTCACATTAAAACCTCCTGAATAAGTAACGTTGCCCGAAGACTGTTGCGGAATGGCAAATGAAAACGCAAGGGAATCTCCATCCAAATCTGTTCCACCCGGATTAAAACTTACAGGCTGATTGATACATGTAAAAGGAACCGGAGGTACAGAAAAAATTGGCGAACTATTGCATGGCGAAAGTGTATTGTCAATTGTAGTAACAACCGCCATATCTTGATTACCCGGACTTGATAATGTATTGATAGCATTATTTCTACAACAATTACTCCAACCAAAAACCCAATCGTTGCCACAACCAGGGGGTAGGGTAACCACCCCTTGAAACACCCACTCTTCTACTCCGTATGGTAGATTCCCTCCTGAACATTGTGAACTTTGACCAGGGCAAGTTGGGGTAATATCAATAGGATAACCTTGCACCAATGACAATGTAACCGAACTGGTAACACCACATTGAGTAGAGCGATATGGGATGGACATTGCAGAACCTACCGAAACACCACGGCAATCTCTATAAACTTTTAATGTTAAGCGATATTGCCCAGCACCAATACATTCATAAGTCAAGTCTGCACCCATTAAGTGCGTAGCATTGGCATCTTTAAATGCAAAAAACAGAAGGAAAGAAATGAGTAGAGGGAGTAGATTTTTTTTCATTTAACTTCGTTACAAATCATGATGTGTTCAAATAATAATTCTACTAATTGCAGATGAAATATGATGATAGAAAGTTGTGCGCCAATCAAAAAAAACTAATTTTTAAAAAGATATTCTAATTGTTGATTATGAACTTGTAATACTAAAAATACTTTGTCGTTTTTTACAAGGAATTTTAAATTCATTTTTTTTCATCAAAGAACTGCCCCCAACACTGTTTAATAGCATGATTCTTGTAACGCGATTAGTACCTTACTCTGCAATTGCTTTGTACCCATTTATTCTTGTAAAAAAGCAAGAAATGAAAGAGAATAACATTCTAATCAATCACGAAAAAATTCACCACCGCCAACAGTTAGAACTATTAATTGTTCCTTTCTATATTCTATACTTCATCAACTATATTGTAAATCTAATTCGCTACAAAAAGCACTTCAAAGCCTACAAGGAGATAATTTTTGAACGCGAAGCATTTGCAATGGATGAAAATTTAGAATATTTGAAGCAGCGAAAGTTCTGTGCTTTCTTAAAATTTTAACGCATAAGAAAATGGCAAAAGAAACAGGGGGGAGTTTTGAATCGTTAAGCTCATCTATCAAATCAAAACAGTTTGTACCACTGTATTGTTTTTGTGGCGAAGAAGATTATTTCATTGACGAGCTAACTGCATTGATAGAACAATATGTTTTAAACGATATGGAAAAAGCGTTCAACCAAACCATATTGTATGGCAAAGATTCTAATGCACGCCAAATAGTAGAAGCAGCTATGCGCCCGCCTATGATGGCCGAAAAACAATTGGTAATAGTAAAAGAAGCACAAGGTTTAGAACTGCGCAAAGAAGAAGACCAAACGCTGCTGCTCAATTATTTTAAAAAACCCAGCCCAAGCACCGTATTGCTTTTTGCTTTTAAACACGGCACACCCGATAAGCGCAAATCTTTATGGAAAGAACTGGCTAAAAGCACAGGTTTTTTTGAATCGAAACCACTTTACGAAAATCAAATAGGTGCATTTGTAAAACGCAGTATTGCCGAAAAAAAATTCAAAATAGAAGATGCGGCAGTTGAACTTTTGGTAGAAAGTACCGGTACAGAATTAAGTAAAGTTATCAATGAAATCAGCAAGCTCATTATCAGTAAGCAAGTCGGTGCTACCATCACAGTGCAAGACATTGAGCGCGAGGTAGGCATTTCGCGCGAGTTTAGTGCCTTTGAACTGAACAACGCTTTTGGCAAAAAAGATGTAACAAAAATTTATCGTATCGCACACATCATGTCCGATTCAAAAAGCAACCCATTTGTGGTAACTGTTGCTACATTATTTACGTTTTTCTCGAAAATTTATTTGGCACATGCGAATGCACAAAGTGATGACAAAACTTTGGCAGCATTGTTAAAGGTTAGTCCATTCTTTGTAAAAGATTATCGCGAAGCAGTAAAAAACTATTCACTTCCTCAAACCAAGCACATCTTACATCTTTTAGCCGAATACGATTTGCGTGGCAAAGGTGTAAACGGCACGGGTAATATAACCGAGGGTGAACTTTTGAAAGAATTGGTTTACCGAATATTGCACGAACAGCCGCAAGACGCATTGCAAATTGTGTAATAAATTGAAACTAGGAGTTTAGTAAACAAGCAATTAATTCAATGAACTAAAATTGACCGGCACCACTCTACTTACACCCATTTCTGGCATTGTAACACCATAAATTGCATCTACCGAAGCCATAGTGCTCTTGTTGTGCGTAACAATAATAAACTGCGAATCGTTGCTAAACTCATTGATGATTTTGTTGAATTTAGCAATATTAGTATCATCCAATGGTGCATCTACTTCATCGAAAATACAGAATGGTGCAGGCTTTAATAAATACAGCGAAAACAGCAATGCAGTAGCCGTCAATGTTTTTTCCCCACCCGAAAGCTGATCAATAACTGTTGGGCGCTTGCCTTTAGGCTTTGCCACAATTTCAATTTTCGATTCTAATGGGTCGTCAGGATTTACAAGAAACAAATCGCATTGATCTTCTTCGCTAAACAGGGTGCGAAATACTCTGATAAAACTTTCGCGTACTTTATTAAAGGCATCAAGAAACTGCGATTTTGCCGAATCTTCAATCTCCTTAATTGTGTCCATCAACGATGCTTTGGCATCTTCTAAATCTTTCTTTTGTGTAATAATAAAATCGTAGCGGGTTTTCATTTCATCGTAAGCCTCTACTGCCATTGGGTTTATTTCACCAAAATTCTCAATTCGCTTCTTTATTTTGGCTACATCTTCATCCAATTCTTCTTTGGTGAATTTGCCGTCTATTTCTTCATTTATAATATCGTTGATATTGATATTGAATTCAACATTTAATCTTTCGCGCAAACCTGTTAGGTTCAACTTTAACTCTGCAAAACGTTCGTTTAAAGCAGTAAGTAAAGTAACCGAAGTATCGCGCTTGCGTTGTTCTTCGCGCACTACACCATCCATTTCGTTGATGGCAGCGCGAGAATCGTAATAAGTTTTTTCGGCATCAGATACCTCAGTTTCAAAGCCCTCTTTATTGGCATAGCCACTTAGCAATTCACTTTCTATTGCTTTTAACTTAGTGGTAGATTCTTGTATTTGTGTATTGCATTCTGCAATTACTTCGTTGTTGCGCGCAAGCTGCGATGCAAGACTTTCTACCTGCGTGTTTTTAAAATTCAATTCTTGTGCAATTGAATTGACGCGATTTTGCTGTTGATGAAATTCAATATTTTTTTGATTGAAACGCGAAGATGCTTCGCTTAACTTGTTTGTAAGCTCTACAAAATTTTTGTCGGTTTGTTCCAGCAGGGCTTTCATGTTTCCTTGCTCGCTGCGCAAGGCTGTAAGTTTTTCGTTGATGCCGGATACTTCATTGCGCAATCCATCAAGCCTTTCGGTTATTGTTTTACTTTTAGCATCGGCACTTTCTAAAAACTTTATTAAACTTTGAATGCTTGCTTGCGAGGCAGAAAAGCGATTGCTTAACTGCGTTACCAAGTTTCTTTGCGCATCCATTTCGCGAGGCACAGTAGAAGATTTTAGTGTATTGATTTGCACTTGTACTTCGCTTACTTGAGTGTGTAGTTTTCGTGTTTTTTCTTCGAGCGTTACAATTTCCTTTTGCAGCTTTTCTAAGTTCTTAGCACGACCAATTTTTTTACCTTCAAACAAGCCAACCGAGCCACCGCTCAATGAAAAATCTTGGCGTAAAAACTTACCGCTTTTAGTTAGCAATACTACTTTTTGCCCTTTGGTATCTAACTGCGAAACTTGAAATGCCTTGGAGTCATCAATCATATACACTCTATCTAAAAGAAAGGCTCCGAGTTTGTTATACTTTGCATCCAACTCTACCAACTCGGTTGCAGCGCGCGCTCCTTCTATCAATACAGGCTGCTTGGGTTCGTAAGTTGCAAAATCATCTAAAATAAAAAAGTTGCCCCTACCCTTTGATGCGTCATTTAATAGATTAACTGCCGCTACGGCTTCTTGTAAATTTTGAACTACATAATAGTTCAAATATGGCTCAAGGTAATTTTCAATAGAAACACGATTTTCTTCAGAGCAATAAATTATATCGCTCAACAATGGGGCTTCTTTTACCCATTTGGGATTCTTTTTTAAAAACTTGATGGCTTCAGGAAACCCTTCCATGTTTTCAACCAAACTTTTTGTAAGGTCATATTCATTTCGTTTGGCATCGAGTGTGCGAGTTTCTTGTGTAAGCTCGGCTCGTTTTTTTTCAATTGCTTGTTCTAATTGCTGCAATTGGGCTTTGTTGTTTTCATCAACTTTCTGCAATTCGGTTAGCTTGATTTCGGCTTGTTCTTTTTCTGTCTTTAGCTGGTCGAGCGATTGTTGTAACGTATCTAACTCCTTACGCTTATTCACTACATCTTCTTCACTACTAAAAAGGTCGCGTTGCAAACTTTCGTTGTTCGAGCGATTAACGGCAAGTTGTTTATCTAACTCGAAAATATTGCGCTCCTTTTCGGCATAAAGTTTCTGCTCGTTACCCAAAGTGTCTTTTAGTGCATTGTGTTGATTGCGTATTTCGCTCAATTCTTTTTCAAGCGTAGTTACTTCTGCTCGTTTTTGTTCCAAAATATTCTGTTCGCCATCTTTATCCAATTGCAGTTTTTCTACCGAAACTTTTAGTTTTTCTATTTGGTCGTTTGCATCTACTATCGAGCGTTGTGCAGTATCTGCCTTGTCGCGAGCATATTTTAATTGCGAGTTTAGCAAGTTGCGTTCGTTTTCTTTATCGCTTACGCCACTCACCATTTCGTTTAGCTTTTTTTGTATGGCAAAAAGTGCTTTTTCTTTTTCAATGTTATCTAACTTTTCTTTTTCTAAAGCAGCTTCGGCCTTTGCTATGGCAGCTTCTATTTCGCTGCGATTGGTTTCTTCTTTTTGTTTTTTCTCTTCTAAATCTTTGAAGGCAACTTTGTAATCGCGCAAAGAATATTTGGCCAACAGCAAGCTAAGGTTTTTATACTCGTCTTTTAGTTCGTAGTATTTTTTTGTTTTTACTGCTTGTTTTTCGAGCGTTTTTAAGTTGTTTTCTATTTCAAACAACAAATCTTTTACGCGCTCCAAATCGGCATCGGTGCTTTTTAGCTTATCGATGGTTTCTTTTTTGCGCTTTTTATATTTAGAAACTCCAGCGGCTTGTTCAAACAATCTTCTACGGCTGTTATCGCGATCGTTCAAAATCTCGTCCACCATTCCCAGTTCAATAATTGCGTACGAATCGGCACTAACGCCTGTATCCATAAACAATGTAGTAATGTCTTTTAGGCGGCATGGCACATCGTTCAAGCGATACTCACTTTCGCCATCGCGAAAAAGTTTGCGTGTAATGGTTATTGTTTTGTAATCGCTACTAATTACATTTTTGGTGTTTTCAAAAGTAAGACTCACCTCTGCCAAGCCCGAAGCCTTACGATTGCGTGTGCCGTTAAAAATTAGATTCTCCATTTTTTCTAACCGCAGCATACTCGTTTTTTGCTCGCCCAGCACCCAGCGAATAGAATCTACAACATTGCTTTTTCCACAACCGTTTGGCCCCACAATGCCGGTGATGCGATTATTGAAGTGAATGGTAGTTTTTTCGGCAAAACTTTTAAAGCCTTTTATTTCAAGCGTTGTCAGTTGCATAACTCACAATTGGTTTATGATTATTGATACTTGAGTATATGGTACTCAAGTGCCTCCATCACTTTTCAAAGTTTTTGAAGGGACGCGAATGTAGTTTTTTCGCCTGTGGATAATGGTTTTAGAAATTAACAGCAAGAAAAATAGCCAAAATGCAGTAGCAATAAGGCTTCAAGGCATAAAAAAGGCAATAAAAAATATTTCCTAACAGTGTATTCACACTTATTTGCCTATTTAAGAAACTAAAAAAAATGTACCCAAAGCGGCTCTATGAATCGTAATCTAAGCTCAAGCCGAACTTTTGTTGTAATAGTTTGATGTTGGGATTCTTCTCTATCAAACGTTTCATTTTATCTTCATCTGTGTACGGCTTCACGGTGGAAGTAACTGCACTTTTATCTACTTCTATGGTTACATTCAACTGAACACCGGTGTGCTTTAGCAAATAATACTTCAAAGCATTTAATTCTTCGTTCAATTTATCTTTTTGCGAAGCCGATTGCACTAACACAGAAACATCAACTCCCGAAAAAACAGGCTTAAAAGCAGTAAACAACACTTTTGCACCTCGTTTAAAATCGGGCAACTGCTCGCCAAATTGTTTCCAAAGCATTTCTGCACTTTCTTGATTCAGCTCAACAATTTGAACAACCGTTTCCGTTAAATCATTTACAGCTGTTTCTATAGTTGGCGAAGTGTTTTTTTTCGTATCGCCACTCATTGCGTCATCCAACGAAATCAGTTTGGCCGTTTTACGTATTGATGAAGACGATGCTGTTGGAATAACAGTTTGCGCCTCGGTAGCCTCAGCTTTTACATTGCTTGATTTTATTGAAGGTGTAAGCTCATCTCCGGCTTTTGTATTCTTAACTTGGTTTAGAAATTCTTGATTTCTTTCAAGTGTAGAACTAATAGAAACAACATCGCTATCGCTTTGTTGTACTTCGCTTACAGACTGTTCGTTAGTTTTTTTTTTCACCGCATCGCTGCTGTCAGTCAATCGGTTGATGTAACACATTTTTACAAGTGCAAGTTCAACGGTGAGTCGTTTGTTTTTACTTTGTTTAAATTGAATATCGCATTGATTGCCCAACGCTAAACAATTCACTAAAAATGTTCCACTTGCAAGTGTTGCTTGGTGAGCGTATCTTTCTTTTAGGCTGTTGCTCATTTCAAGCAACTTCACCGTAGCACTGTCTTTGCAAAAAAGTAGATTTCGGAAATGTTCGCACAGACCTATAACAAAATCATCGCCTTCAAAACCTTTTTGCAAAACGGTATTAAAGTGCAACATTATCTGCGCTACATCTTCTGCCAATAATGCCTCGGTGATTTTAAAGAAGTAATCATAGTCAAGTACATTTAAGTTTTCTAATACTTCGGTGTACGATAACTTGCCACCGCCAAAACTCACCAACCTGTCGAGCATACTAAGTGCATCGCGCATGCCACCATCCGACTTTTGCGCAATAATATGTAGCGCATCTTCTTCAAACGGAATACTCTCTGTTTGGCAAATTCCACGCAAATAGCCAACAATTATTTCGGTAGCAATTCTTCTAAAATCGAAAACCTGACAACGCGATAATATGGTTGGTAAAATTTTATGCTTCTCGGTGGTGGCAAGAATAAACTTGCAATAAGAAGGCGGCTCTTCAAGGGTTTTCAAAAAAGCATTAAATGCCGCAGACGAAAGCATGTGTACCTCGTCTATAATATAGATTTTAAATTTGCCACTTTGCGGTGGAAAACGAACTTGTGTTACCAACTCCCTAATATCATCCACACTATTATTAGATGCAGCATCTAATTCATAAATATTAAAGGAGCTGTTTTGGCTAAATGCAACACATGAATTACACTGCCCACACGATTCAAACTCAGGAGTGGGATTTTCGCAGTTGATAGTTTTGGCAAGAATACGAGCTGCCGTTGTTTTACCAACTCCTCTTGGCCCGCAAAACAAAAAAGCATGAGCCAGCTTCCCGCTTTTTATGGCATTGCGTAGGGTGTTGCTTACATGCTCCTGCCCTACCATATCACCAAAAACTACCGGACGATACTTTCGTGCACTAACTAAAAACTCTGACATGATGTGGCGAATGTATAAAAGGTAATGATTGAAAAACGCCTTGTGGAAAAAATGCCGCTTACAACTACACATTTATTAGTCCACAACTACACATTTAGTCCAAATACAGCAACTGTGAGTGTTTTAGGCACTACTTATCCACACACCGATTTCTTAACACACATCAAACTTTTATTTTTACCGCGTGAAAAAGTGAAAACTGTGTAGTATTATTTTAACAAAACGGATTAGGAATGAAAAGAATTTTATGCGCATTTATTGTATTGTGTTCAGTTGCTTCAAAAGCACAAACAATAATAAAAGGCACTGTGCATGACGACAAAGACAACAGCGAATTGATAGGTGTAAGTGTAGTAATTAAAGGTACTACCGATGGGCAGGTTACCGATGAAAAAGGCAAATACGAATTGCAGGTAAAACCCGGTAAAACACTGTTAGTATTTTCATACATGGGCTACGATTCTCGCACAGTGGAAGTGGTAGTGCGCGAAGGCGAAACAAAAGTTGCAAACACCAAACTCTCCGAAACTCAAAAAGAATTAGACATTGTAGTTGTAACTGGAGCAAAATACGAAAAGAAACTTGGTGAAGAAACTGTTTCGATGGAAGTATTGAAAGGCGCGCAAATAACACAAAGCAGTGCTAAGGCCGAAGAAGCTCTTAACTACGTGCCGGGTGTAAATATGCTGGGCAAGAACACCAGCATTCGCGGTGGTGGCAGCTTTGCAGATGGTGCAGGAAGCCGTGTATTAGTTTTATTAGATGATATTCCAATTATCAGCCCGGAAAATGGAGGCGTAAACTGGTCGGGGATGCCGCTTGAAGCTGTAGAGCAAGTGGAAATTATTAAAGGGGCAGTTTCTGCATCTTATGGCTCAAGTGCTGTAAATGGCATTATGAACTTTCGAACCATGGCAGCAAACCCCGAAATGTTTAACAAACTACTTGTAAACATGGGTGTGTATCAACAACCCAAAGACAAAAAAATGAGTTGGTTTTGGAAAAAAAGAAAAATCAGCAAATCGGGCGATACCACCAGCCGTATGCACCGCCCGCTGTTTGGCGGGTTTCAATTTACTCATGCAAAACGTTATGGTAATTTAGATGTATTGGTTTCGGGTGCATATCAAGAAGACGAGGGCTTTAGATACGCTAACCAATCGCGCGTTATCAGGGCATTTGGCAAGCTGCGCTACATACCCAAAAAGTACGATAAAATAAACATAGGGGTAAACTTCAATGTGCTTCGCGAATCTTATCAGGACTTCTTTGTTATGTGGGGTTACGGAAATGATACGGTTCAAACTTCGTGGCCATCGTATGCAAGAACAAAATATAGCGTACCCAATTTCACCACCACAAATGCCGATAGCTTTGCCTATTTTCCAACAGAATTATCGAATAGGCTTACTACAACCGTAAGTGTTGACCCTTTTTTAAACTACTACGATCAACAAGGCAACCGTCACAGTTTAAAACATCGCACTTATTACACGCAGATATACAATTCTGCGGGTCAAGGCGATTCATCTGAAAGTCGTCAGCACTACTTCGACTATTCATATTTAAAAGAATTCAAAGCAATAGCTTTGGTTATTACAACTGGCGCAAGCTACTTTTACACAACTGGCGTAGGCAGCACCTTTAGCAGAAAAACAGCACACAGTGCAGGAGCATACTTTCAATTCGATAAAAAATTCTTTGGTAAATTAACCTTAAATGCAGGTGTAAGGCTGGAATTTGCAAAGCTTGACAGCATGATTCAAAAAGCCGACATTTGGTCGTTGAGTATAAATAGTGGCAACAATCGTATTGTGCCGCAAGCAATATCGCCTGTAATTCCGGTGTTCAGGGTTGGCTTAAACTATCAAGCAGCCGAGGGAACTTTCATTCGTGCATCGTGGGGGCAAGGATTTCGCTATCCGGCAATTGCCGAAAAGTTTACGCGCACCGTGCGCAGTGGCGCACAGGTTTTTCCCAATCCTAACCTTTTGCCCGAGGCCGGTTGGGGTGCAGAAATTGGTGTAAAACAAGGTATAAAACTTAGTCATTGGCTCTTTTTTGCCGATGCAAGCGGCTTTGTGAATTACTACAATAACATGATTGAATTCCAATCTTTGGAGCCTGGCGAAGAGCCTGGTGTGGCACTTGGGTTCAGGGCTAAAAATGTTCCCGCAGCGCGCATTTTGGGCTGCGAAGTATCTACCATTGGTAGCGGAAAAATTTATGGTGTGCCTTTGAATTTTATGATTGGTTACACCTACATCAACCCTGTCAATTTAGCCTACGACCCAAACAATTACCAGTTGGATTTTAAAATACTTAAATACAGAATTGAGCATTCTTTTAAAGCTGATGTATCAACTAACTTTAAAGGATTTATGGTAGGGGTTCGTTGCTTTTACAACAGCTTTATGAAAGAAATAGATAAAGTTGGGGTTGGTGCATTGCAATCGGTGCGATTGTTTCGCGATGGGCATAACAAAGGCGATTTTGTAATGGACATTAGAACCGGATATTCTTACAAAGACAAAATCAGTTTCAACGTAATGGTAAAAAATATTACAAACACCGAATACACATTGCGTCCGGGTTTAATAGAAGCGCCACGCAATTACACATTCCAGGTTGGTTATCAGTTCTAAAGAACTTGCGCGTAAGGTACTCTTGAAAAAATTGCGCTCTTCAACCCAGTAGTATTGAGTTCAATGGAAGGTATTTTACCCGAAATCAATTCAACAATTTCTATGGTAAGTGGCTTTTCAATATATGCTTTTACCAAAGTGTAACTAAATGCTTTATCTACGTTTGCTCTATCTGTACACGATGAGTGCATAACAACACTTATTCCTATTATTTTACGCATACTTAGCATATCCAACAAATCGAAGCCTGTTGTTAAGCCTATATTTATGTCTAATATCAACAACCTGTTTAGGGTTTGCTGGTTTTGTAAATGAATGAATGCATCTTTTATACCATCAAAACTATGTATGACAATATGTGGATGGGTGTTTTTCAATATCATGCGGTTCAAGAAGATTATTGCCGGGTCATCATCAATCAAACAAATTTCTTCTATGGAGTTAAAGTCTATTAAATGATAATTGAAAACTTTCTGCGATTGCGAGTTACTAATCATTTGCGTTTACCTTTCGTTCTGTGTTACAGCACACAAAAGTAGAGTCGTGCATTCACCTCACAATACGAACAAGTGCGTATTTTATTAACTCACAACATAACTATGTTTGCATCAATTAATTATGATTAAAGTAGGAATTGCCGAAGACATTCAGTTGGTTGCCGAAATGCTTAAAGACAATCTTGCATTGAACGAGCAAATAAAAGTGATGTGGCATGCAAAAAACGGAAATGAGGCAATTGAATTATTAAACAATGATTCAAAAATTGATGTATTGTTGATGGACATCAATATGCCAGAAATGAATGGCATTGAAGCTACCAAGATCATTACCCAAAAATGGCCAAATATTAAGATAGTTATGAGCACGGTGCATGATGACGAAGAGAATATTTTCAGCGCCATTCTTGCCGGAGCTTGTGGTTACTTGGTTAAAGACAAATCGCCTGAAAACTGGCGACAAGCAGTGTTGGAAGCATTGGAAGGTGGCGCACCAATGTCGGCAGGTATTGCAAAAAAAGTATTGCAATTGCTTAGAGATGGAAAACCAACATTACAATCAGAGGCTGAAAATTTTGGTATTACTGCTCGGGAAAAAGAAATTTTAGAGAACTTGGTTATAGGTTCCACCTACGACCAAATCGCATCTAAACTGTTTATTAGTAAAGGAACTGTACGCAAGCACATCGAAAAAATTTATCGAAAATTAAGTGTAAATAATAAAATTGAAGCCATACAAAAAGCGCAGATAAACAAAATCGTGTAATCCTAAAATCACTATTTCATCCCCATCACAGCCTTTACAGCTTGTTGCCATTTTGCGTACAACGCATCGCGTTGCAGCGGTTTCAATATCGGCTTAAAAGTTGCCAAAGATTGCCACTGTTTACCAATCTCCGATTTTTTGTAAAATCCAGAGGAAATACCCGCAAGGTAAGCCGCGCCAAGAGCGGTAGTTTCGGTTGAAAGTGGGCGATCAACTGTTGTGCCCAATACGTCCGCTTGAAATTGCATCAAAAAATTATTGGCACTTGCACCGCCATCTACTCGCAATGATTTAAGTTTTAATCCAGAGTCTTTTTCCATAGCATTCAGTACATCGCGTGTTTGGTATGCCAACGA
>CAZYXR010000028.1:0-11758 GCA_964650845.1 uncultured Chitinophagaceae bacterium | reverse complement strand
AAAGTAGCTCGCACCAAATGCGATTTTGATGTACCTCGGGTTAATCCAAAAACTGCACCTCGCGCATACATATCCCAGTAAGGAGCACCCAAGCCTGCAAATGCAGGAACAACCAATACTCCATCGCTGCTTTCAATGCTCTTGGCATGATACTCGCTTTCCGCTGCAGAATCAATCAACTTTAAACCATCGCGCAACCATTGTATTGCAGCACCGGCAATAAACACACTGCCTTCTAAAGCATACTCTACCTTTCCATTTAAGCTCCAAGCAATTGTGGTAATCAATCCATGCTTACTTTTTACAGGCTTTGCACCTGTGTTCATCAATAAAAAACATCCCGTGCCATAGGTGTTTTTTGCCATTCCTTCATTAAAACAAGCTTGACCAAAAAGTGCTGCTTGCTGGTCTCCAGCAATGCCGCCAATGGCAATTTGCTTTCCATCAAACAAAACCTTATCGGTCAATCCGAAAAACTTGCTGCTGTCCATCACTTCGGGCAACATCACTCTTGGTATATTCAATAAGTCAAGCAACTTAGAATCCCATTGCAATTTTTTGATATTAAACAGCATAGTTCGCGAAGCATTACTATAATCAGTTGCATGAATCAACCCCGAGGTTAGTTTCCATAGCAACCACGAATCTACTGTTCCAAAAAGCAGTTCGCCATTTTCGGCACGTTTGCGAGCATTTTTCACATTATCTAATATCCACTTCAATTTGCTGCCGCTAAAATATGCATCAATCACCAAGCCGGTATTGTCATTAATGTATTTTTCGTGTCCTTTCTTTTTCAATTCTTCGCAAAAGGGAGCAGTGCGCCTGTCTTGCCACACAATGGCATTGTGAATAGGCTGCCCCGTTCTTTTATCCCACACAACTGTAGTTTCGCGTTGGTTCGTTATACCTATAGAAACTATTTGCGAAGGCGACACATCATGTTTGCGCATTACCTCGTGTGCGGTGTATAGCTGAGTATCCCAAATTTCCATTGGGTCGTGCTCTACCCAACCGGGCTGCGGAAAAATTTGCGAAAGTTCTTTTTGCGAACTTGCCACCGGCATTCCTTTGGAATCAAAAAGTATGCTGCGCGATGAGGTGGTGCCCTGGTCTTTGTAATAAAATTGTAAACCTACTATCAAAACCTTAGTTATAAATGTGCTACCATTCATCAAACTTGGCTGATTGGATAAAGCCCTTAACTTAGCCCGAAATTAAAAACGTATTGAACAAATACTATCTGCGCTGTAAACAAGATGTGTAAAACTGCACAAACAGCACAGCACAAGGTTTATTGAACCTTGTTTTTTTGCGAACGAAAAAACAATTTATGGCTAAAGCAAAAAATGTAAGGATATTAGAATGTAAAAGCGAAGTAGGTGCAGGAACTCGCGGTGCGAGTTTGGGTGTAGATGCAGTAAAAATTGCCGCATTAGATTTTAGAAGCACATTTTTTAAAACACACCGTAGTTTAAATATTCCCGATGACAATGCAGCATTGTTTGGCGGGTTAGACAGCCGCTATGCAAAGCGTATTCGCAGTGTATTAAAAATGCACGAACGCATTGGAGCAGCAGTAAGAGATACATTAAGAGACAATCGTTTTCCAATATTACTTTCGGGCGACCACAGCAATGCAAGCGGCACCATTGCTGGCATTAAAATGGCTTATCCCGAATCGCGCATTGGTGTGATATGGATTGATGCCCATGCCGATTTGCATTCGCCATTCACCTCCCCATCGGGCAATATGCACGGTATGCCGTTGGCTATTGCTTTGGGCGAAGACAATATTGAAAACAAAGTCAATGACCTCGATTATGAAACCATTGAGCTTTGGGAAATGCTCAAAAACGTAGGTGGCATTTCGCCCAAAGTAGAGTATCGCGATTTAATGTATATGACTTTGCGCGATTTTGAAGAACAAGAAGCATACCTATTAAAGCAAAACAAGGTAAAGAATTTTTCAACTAACGATATTCGCAAAACAGGAATCACCAAAGTGTGTCGCGAAGCAATAAAGCACCTTTCGCAATGCGATAAAATTTACATTTCGTTCGATGTGGACAGTATGGACCCAAGCGTAAGCCGCGGAACAGGCACGCCCGTAAAAGGAGGAATTAACGAGCGTGAAGCGGCAGATATTATTCTTGACCTGTTGCAAAACGAAAGAGTTTGCTGCTTGGAGTTTACCGAAGTAAACCCAACTTTAGATAGCGAAAACGTAATGGCAGAAACAGTTTTTGAGATTCTTCAAAAAGTAGTTCGCCAGTTGGAAATATCTTCTTAGTTTCGTTATACAAAAACAACAATTATGAAAAAAATCAACACATTATTGGCTACAGCAATTGCCATAATCTTTATCTCAGGAGTTTCTTCGTGCAACAAAAAAATTGAACTTTTGGTGGATATAGATGAACAAAAAGTTTGTTTACCTGCCTACAATAGCCAGTTATCAAGCGGTCATCTCTACACCTTTGAATATGCACTTGCAAAAGTGAGAAGCGAATTCGATAAGCAAGGTTTAACTTATGCCGAAAACCGCATCAACGATATTAAAGCAAGTGCATTTACAATAAAATTTGAGAGTGGAGCCCAAGGCAGTCTTAAAGAACTTTCGGGTGCGCAGGTTTGGGTAAAAAAAGTAGGCGAATCTGGCTTAGGTACACAAATAGCAGATGTAACTATTCCCGAGTCGGATGTTGCAGAACTTAATTTCAACGTGGGCGGACAATCATTAAAATCTTATTTGGCTGAAGAGAAAATTGTGTTTTCGGTAACAGTGTTTCAAAGATACAGCACCGGAAGCAAAGCAGTGTGTGTTTACCTTACAGGTGGTAAGCTATCTATCGAAGCAAAAAAATAATTCTTTCATCATTTCTAAAAAAGCCCCGACAAAAAAAAATGTCGGGGCTTTTTTATTTCCCTTAATCAAAACGTATTGCTTTTACAGGGCTGATGTTTGCAATAATTCGCGATGGCAAAAGCAGCAATAATGTGCAGATGAACAGCGTAAGCAGATTCAAGGTAAATATCCAAGCTAAATTCAAATCTATTGGTACACTGCTGATGTAGTAAGATTCTTGTGGGAGCTTTACCAACTGATAATGCTTTTGCAACAAACAAAGACTTATGCCGAGCACATTCCCAATAAGTAAACCGCCACCAATAATCACCAATGCGTAATAGATAAACATTTTACGGATACTTCCATTGGTACTACCCAAGGCTTTTAATATTCCTATCATGTTGGTGCGCTCTAAAATCAATATCAATAAAGCCGTCATCATGTTTATTGCCGCCACAATTATCATCAGCGAAAGAATAATTAATTCATTCATAGTTTGCAACTCCAGCCAATCAAATATGCCGGGGTTTTGATACTTTATTGTTTGCACATCAAGGTTGGCATTACTCATTCTGTAATAAATATCATCAGCTATTTTATCGAGCGGGTCGGTGCGCAACTCGGCAGCATATTCGGATGGCAATAAGGCTCCAAATACTGTAAGAAAATACGCCTTAGCGCGGCTTTTGAAAAGATTATTTTCTTTTAAAAATATTTCAAAACCACCCACCGTATCGCGCCCCCAGTTATTCAAATCTTGAATAACACTAATGGATGATAAAGCAAATTGTTTATCAAACTCATCTAAGCCCGTTTCATAAATTCCACACACATTAAACCCACGCGTTCTTATCTTATTACCCACAAAATTTACGGTAACCTTATCGCCCAATTTCAAATCCATTCTTTTGGCTGTAGCTGTAGAAACTATCAACTGCTTCCGGCTTACGTTGCTATCGGTAGAAAGCATAACACCTTCTTTTAAATAGGGCTGAAAAAAAGTGGTATTAAAATCGTTGCCAATACCTTTTAGCGCAATCCCCTCAAAAGCATCGCGTGTTTTCAATAATCCTGCTTTTATGGCTACAGCCTGAATGTGCGCAGCTTCTGGAATCACCCGTTTATCGGTATAAAAATCTTGATAAAGATAAGTGCCGCTTTCTTCAAAAGATTTTGTGAGGCTAAAAGGAACAATGCTGATGTGTGCCCAAAAACCAAAAACTTTGTTTCTTATTTCTTTTTGAAAACCATTGATGAGAGATGTGGCAATAATCATAGTGCTGATGCTCAACACCACTGCCACAAGCGATATTTTTATGATGAAAGAAGAGAAATTCTTTCGTGAGCGAAATGCTATTTTGCGCACCAAGAAGCGTTCTATGTTCAATTATTCTATTTTGCGCGAAGATAACAATGAGGATTTTAGATTTATGATTTTAGATTTTAGATTGAAATACAGGCAAGTAGCAAACCGTATTTCTTGTTTTCCTTTTTCTATTTTGTTTTTTCTGGTAGTTTCTTGCAACACACCTGCACAATCGCAGCACAAGCAAGAAAAAAAGCAAAAACCAACTGCGAAACCAGCGGCATACGTTGGTATATTAACCGGAGCCGAGCGCACCGAATTGTACTTTCCATTACTAAAAGAAAAACGTGTGGCATTGATGGTAAACCACACCTCGTTTATTCAAAAAACGCACTTAGTTGATTCTCTTTTAAGTGTTGGAATTGCAGTGCAAACAATTTTTGCGCCCGAGCATGGATTTAGAGGTACTGCCGATGCTGGCGACCACATCACCAATGGCAAAGACCATAAAACTCAACTGCCCATTGTTTCACTCTATGGCACAAAACTAAAACCTTCAAAAGAAGATTTACAAAATGTGGATGTAGTTATTTTCGATATTCAGGATGTAGGCGCAAGGTTTTACACCTACATTTCATCCATGCATTACCTCATGCTCGCCTGTGCCGAAAACAATATTCCAATTATTGTTTTAGACAGACCCAACCCAAACATTTATCGCATTGATGGTCCCGTGTTAAAAAGTAAATTTCAATCGTTTGTTGGAATGCACCCAATTCCAGTACTGCACGGATTAACCGTAGGCGAATTGGCAAAAATGATTATTGGCGAAAAATGGCTGGGCAGCGATAGTGCCCCGAATCTTACAGTTGTTCCGTGCCAAAACTACACCCGTACTTCGCATTATTCTTTACCCATAAAACCATCTCCCAATCTACCCAATGACCGAGCAGTGTATTTATATCCGTCCATTTGTTTTTTTGAAGGAACAGAAGTAAGTGTAGCTCGGGGAACCGAGTTTCCGTTTCAAGCCATTGGTGCGCCACTCATTAGCAAGTATGCTTTTGCTTTTACACCAAAATCTACACCGGGTGCTGCCAACCCACCTCACAAGAATATAGAATGTCATGGTTACGATTTACGAAACGAAACCAATGAGTTTGGCGCAGAAACCGACAAGCTGAATCTACAATATCTATTTAAAATGTATGCTCGGTACAAAGACCCAAAAAACTTTTTCCTTAAATCGGGCTTCTTCAACAAGCTTGCAGGCAACAGCGATTTAAAACTTCAAATAGAAACAGAATTAAGCGAAACCGACATCCGCAAAACTTGGCAAAAAGACATTGATGAATATATGGAAAAACGCACTCCATATTTAATTTACAAGTAAGCTATTCACTACTAATGTGAATTTTTGGTTACAGTATTGCACAACCATCATCATAAATAATAAGTTCGCAACCCAAATTATTAAATCATGAGTAAGGTAAAAGTTGGATTAGTGCAAATGAGTTGTTCTGGTAATGTACAGTCTAATTTCGACAAGGCTGTTGCCGGCATTCGCGATGCTGCTGCAAAAGGTGCGCAAATTGTTTGTTTACAAGAATTATTTAAAAGCCTTTACTTCTGCGATGTTGAAGATTACGAAAACTTTAAATTAGCCGAGCAGATACCCGGAGCCAGTACAGATACATTAGGTCTATTGGCAAAAGAGTTAAATGTAGTAATCATTGCTTCATTGTTTGAAAAACGTGCACAAGGGTTGTATCACAACACCACCGCAGTGCTCGATGCCGATGGTAAATATTTAGGTATGTATCGCAAAATGCACATTCCCGATGACCCAGCCTTTTACGAAAAGTTTTACTTTACCCCAGGCGACCTCGGTTACAAAACATTTGAAACCAAGTATGCTAAAATAGGAATTCTAATTTGTTGGGATCAATGGTATCCAGAAGCAGCCCGAATTACCGCTCTTAGCGGTGCCGAAATTCTCTTCTACCCTACTGCCATTGGCTGGGCAACTACACAAGACGAAGCTACCAACAAAGAACAATACGATGCGTGGCAAATTATGCAACGTGCCCATGCTGTATCAAACGGTGTGTACGTAGTTAGCGTAAATCGAGTAGGCTTGGAACAAAACGGAGCCATGAAATTTTGGGGCGGCAGCTTTGTTAGCAATCCTTTGGGCAAATTAGAATACCTCGCTTCGCACGATAACGAAGAAACTGTTGTTGTAGAAATAGACACTACCAAAACAGACTACTACCGTACTCACTGGCCCTTTATGCGCGACAGAAGAATTGACAGCTATCAGCCAATTACAAAAAGATACATTGATTAAATATTGCCGATAATCATTTTAGTTGCGGTTAGTGATAACTCCACAGATCACCACTGCGTTTGTCTCACAGGGAACGCTTATACTCACAGCCCTACGTCTATGCTATGACGTAAAGCATTTTTTTTCCGCCCTCCAGATATTGCTGCTGTCGCTTCGTGCCTCGCGGCATCGCAATGATGCTATGCTTTTGCTTGTTTATTGTGTCTTAGTATCGTGTGATTCGCTCACATTTGTACAAAGAAAGAGTTTAAAAACAACATCATCTGCATCAAAAAAACTGTTTATCCCTGCATCGTAACATTTTCAAGCTCAACTGCGTAGAACCTACTGAAACCTTGAAAAACCCGAATGAAAAATTTATCAACCCTAAGCAAAAGTGCGCTGATTTTGTGTGCAGCACTGGTAGCAAAAAATACTGAAGCAACAACCTACATAGCTTCGCAACACGGAAAATTTACTGACGAAAAAATATGGTATCCCAACTACCCGGGCAGCAATATCGCGGCAAATGACTCTGTAATTATATCGGCACAAGTAGTGCTAAACACAGCACTTTCTATTGCCGGTGTATTGACAATAGAAAAAGGGGCATCGTTTCAAGGGAACAAAGATGTAGCCATTAACCAATCGGGCAAATTGGTAAACAAAGGAAATACTGTGGTAAGAAGGCTGCTAAATGAAGGACGACTGGATAACCAATTGGTATTTGAAACCATGCTGGAGGTAGAAAACCACGGTACCATCAACACAACATCGGCCACCATTGCCGGCACTTCGCTACTAAATCAAAATGGAGTATTGAGTGGAACACAAGGAAGCTATTTTTCTAACAGCACCATCATTTCATCGCCTGCATCTATTTACGAAAAAGGAGTAAAAGTATTTGAAGCAAGCTACACCAACCCAATGGCCGAAATTGACGAAGCACTCTTTTGTAGTTCAACATTAAATGCCTTTGCATCGGGCAAGCAAAGTGTACGCATAGAAATCAATCATTTAGGAAAAGAAAAATTCAACTCCATTATTCTTGAAAAAAGCACCGATGGTAAATACTTTCAACCAATTGCAGAAATAGAATTGAAAAACAATAAATATTCTATTGAAGACATGCAGGTAAACAGCGACCAAACTTTTTACAGAGCTTTTGCTTATGATACTGATGGAATAAAATATCGTTTTCCAGAAACTTTTGTAAAAAATATTACCGAAGGTGAAACCTTATCTATGGCAAGCCGTATATCATACTAAAAACCAAGAAAAAATTCTCTCATTTATTCTTGCTCTGATGTCAAGTAATTTGACAAAACCTGTCCTGTAAGACAGGTTTTTTTGTTTAAGAAAGTTTGCTCGCGCTTCTGCTACAATCAACAGCTAATTTACATTTATAGTAAAGAATAGCCCACCGATTTAGTGGCTAACCTCACCTTTTGCCTAAAAAAATCTACAAACATAATTCGCCAACAGCCTAAGTATTTTGAAAATACATTCTGCAAGCACTTATTTGTAGCGCTTAGCATTCACATTAGATAACGTTTTTTGTTTGGTGAGAATTGATAAGCGTTTAATTTTGGAACAATGAAAACTAACATCATCAATATAAAGTCTTTATGTGCATCATTACTTTTAGTTGCTTACAGTTCTGTTTTTGCTCAAAGCAACAATAGCGAACGATGTGAACTTGACCCAGTTATAAAGCAAATAGATAACTTGTTTTATTCTGCATTTACAAAAGATAAAATATATGCCGCTCAAGCAGAATTGGAAAGCAGCATTAGTTATCCAATAGAACAACTACCCAAGTTTACCGATGAAGAGTTGCTGTTGAGATTACAGGCCATTCCATCGCTGGTACCAATGACTCTTACTCCACAAGTAAAGTCATTTATTGAACTTTTTGTTTACAAACGTAGAGGTTTAATGACGCGAATGCTTGCTAACGGGCAAATTTATTTTCCACTGTTTGAAGAAGTATTAGATAGACGAGGTGTGCCGATTGAGTTTCGATACTTGCCAATAATAGAATCCGCCTTTAATCCTCATGCAGTTTCAAAAGCAGGTGCAACCGGTTTATGGCAACTGATGTATGGAACCGGCAAACACATGGGTATTAACATCAACTCTTTTGTAGATGAACGCAGAGACCCAACCAAAAGTACCGAAGCAGCCGTGAAATATTTAAAGATGATGTATGACATTTATGGCGACTGGCATTTGGTATTGGCTGCCTACAATTCTGGCCCCGGTAATGTAAACAAAGCAATTGCACGCTCGGGTGGCTCGCGCAATTTTTGGTCAATAATGCCGTATTTGCCTTCGGAAACCAGAAGTTATGTACCAATTTTTATTGCTGCCGTATATGCCATGCACTATGCCGATGATTACAAACTAAAATCTGCCGAACCTTTACGCGATTTATATGAAGTAGATACCATTTTAGTACCAGGTAAAATTTCGTTGGCGCACATTGCCAAAACCTTAGAAATGCCCATAGAAGAGTTGCAATTTTTGAATCCTTCACTGCGGGCCGGAATTGTACCATTTACCGAAAAAGGTTTTCCATTGAACTTGCCGGTAAATTATTTTTCGCTGTTTGAAACCCGAAAAACTGAAATTCTTAGCGACCCGTTGATGAGCAGTCAAGATGTTGTAACCGCCATGGCTGCTACGCCAAAGTATGTTTATATCAAAGTAAAACAGAATGAAACTATTCAGAAAATTGCAGCAAGATATTCTTGTTCTATTGCAGAAATAAAAAAATGGAATGGTATAAGAAGCAATACGCTAAAACATGGGCAGCGTTTAAAAATTATGGTAATGCCTCCTGCCGAAATGCCTAAGCAGCCCATTGGCAGTCAAGTAGCAAATAGTAATTCGCCCGAGTCCGATTCATTGTTAGCTACTGCATCTGCAACAACCGTTTCGACAATTACAAAAACAGAAAATGTGTATAAAACACATACTGTTACAAGAGGCGAAACACTTTCGGGTATTGCATCGCGCTATGGCAATGGCGTAAGTGAACTAATGAAATTAAATAACTTGCATAGAGCATCATTGCAAATTGGACAAAAAATAAAAGTGAAAACTGGAACTAAAACCGTAGAAGTGCCGATAGTAGAGGCAACACCTTCAAAAGAAATAGACTGTGATAACTGCATAAAGTATGTTGTAAGACCGGGCGATACACTTTGGTCAATTGCCGAAAAATATGAAGGCATTACCATCGAAAAAATAAAAGATGCCAATCAGTTTATTCAAGACAGACCAATAAAAGTTGGCGATGTAATTAAGATAGTAATGTAATTTCATTGTCAGCTGTTTTTGTTTTCAATCACCAAGTCTTTTTTATTACTTAATTCCAAACGTGCCTTCTTTGATTTTTTATAAGTTTGTGTAACAAAAAACATTCTGATGCCTGTTATATCCATGTTTTATGGCATTATTATTATGATGTATTATTTTGATACCGATAAACATCATGTACCACATATTCACATAAAGTATGCAGAATGTAATTGTGTAATTGGCATTATAGACAGTAAAATTATAGAAGGTGATTTGCCTAACAACAAGCTGAAGTTAGTATTAGCATGGATAGAATTGCATCGGGAAGAATTGATGGCAAATTGGGAATTGGCTATTAATGGCACAAAATTGTTTGACATTAAACCTTTGCAATGATGATAAAAGTAATTAGCGTAAAACCTTTACAAAACTATTGTTTGGAAGTCAGATTCAGCAATAATGAAGTTCGTTTGTTTGACGTTAAACCTTACCTTAATAAAGGGATTTTTACAGAGTTGCAGAACGAAAATTATTTTAAGCAGGTTACTCTGCAGTTAGATAGTATTGCTTGGAGAAACGGGCAGGATTTTAGCCCCGAAACGCTTTATTTAAAAAGTACCGCCTGTTAAATTTTCTGTGCATAAAAAATCGCACTTTCTAAATCTATAAATCAAGATATGCGTTTTCCAAAAGCTGCACCCTACATTGTGGGAACTGAACTTGCCGAGCGGTTTAGTTATTATGGCATGAAAGCCATACTTGCAACATTTTTAGTAAGCAATTTTTTCAACCCAGCGGGCGATGCAGCTTTGCAGCATGAAGCAGAGGCGCGCTCCAACGAAATTACACATCTGTTTACAGCAATTTCTTATGGCTGCTGTATTCTTGGCGGTTTTTTGGCCGATAGGGTTTTGGGCAGATACAAAACCATAGTTTGGTTAAGTATAATCTATTGTATTGGGCATTTTATACTTGCATTTTTCGAAAGCAATTATCAAATGTTTGTAGCAGGCTTGATGCTTATTGCTGTTGGAGCAGGCGGTGTAAAACCGAATGTAAGCGTAATGGTGGGCGACCAATTTGAAAACCCCGAAGACCCCAAAATAAGTAAGCTATATGATGTGTTTTACTTCTCCATCAACTTGGGCGCATTCTTTTCAATGTTGATTACTCCTGTTCTCAAAAAGTATGCAGGCGCGCAAGTTGCCTTTGGAGTGCCGGGTGTTTTGATGCTGGTGGCACTACTTATTTTCCTGGCAGGAACAAAAAAATACAAACTAATACCACCACAAAAAAACAATGACGATGGAATGACGTTAAGCGAAAAAATCAATTCGCTTTCAAAGGTTCTTTTGGTGTTTGCATTTATTCCTTTGTATTGGGCATTGTGGGATCAAAATGGCTCGGAATGGGTATTGCAAGCCGCAAAAATGGACTTGAATTTTTTGGGCGTAACTTGGCTTAGCGAACAAATACAAGTTGTAAACGCCATATTGATTTTAGTTTTCATTCCATTGTTTTCAGTTGTTATTTATCCGGGTTTAGAAAAAATGGGAATAGCCGTTACGCCAACAAAAAAAATAGGCTGGGGATTTGTTCTAATGGTGCTTACATTTTTACTAACCGCATGGATTCAACAACAAATTGATGCAGGAATAAAACTCAACATTGCCTGGCAATTGTTTGCCTATACAATTTTAACGGCTTCTGAAATAATGGTATCTATCACCGGTTTGGAATATGCATTTGCTGCTTCACCAAAACCATTAAAAAGCACAGTAATGTCGCTTTGGTTCTTTACAGTTTTTTTAGGCAACATACTGGTTTCATTCATCAACAGCAGCATTAGTAGCAAAGGTTTTTTCAGCGAGTTTACCGGAGCTTCTTACTTTTTATTGTTTGCCGGAATGATGGCTGCAAATACTTTGTTGTATTACATTGTTATCCAATATTTACAGCCTAAAAA